>NZ_JBFUJD010000006.1:0-126196 GCF_056401555.1 Caulobacter sp. P4_E5 | reverse complement strand
ACCGCGCTGCGTGGGCGAAGTCTAGTCCACGTTGATCGAGCGTTCTTAGGCGTTTTTCCTCGTCGAATTCGATGTCCATGTCGGAAGCGCTCCTCCGACACGACTAACTCATAAATTGTAATTCATCCAGAGATCGCTATTCGCGATATTTGAATTTGTGTAGCTACAAAAATAGCGCTATTGGCACGGACAAGCAACGCCCGCGCCGTCCCGCCCGTTCTCGCCCCATGACGCGCCAACCCAAGGTCTTCACGTGGTCGGACGGCTTTCACCGCTACACCGTGGCGGCGACGTCGCGCGTCAAGGCGTTGGAAGCCTGGGAGACCGACCGCGATCTGTTCAAGGAGGGCGTGGCGGTCGAAGCGCCCGACGCGCCCGACGCCAAGGCCGCCCTGGCCGCGCCCGGAGCGGTGATCCGCCGGGCCGAGGGCGGCCTGAAGTCCGCTGTCGACAAGCTGCCCAAGCCTAAGATCAAGAAGACCGACGTCGCCGCCGAGGCGAAGCGGAAGAAGGCGCTGGCCGACGTGGAGGCTGAGCTCGAGGCGGCGGAGGCCGAGCAGCGCGACGCCGAGGCCGACCTGGAACGCCGTCGCCGGGCGCTGGACGCCGAGGCCGCGGCCCTCAGCGACTCCTGGACGACGCGCCGGTCGAAGCTGGAGGCGGCGATCCGGCGTCTGCGAGTGCGATAGAGGCCCGGCCGCGCAGGCCCCGGCGCTCCAGATAGTCCAGCAGGACGGCCGGATGGTCGGTCTGGACGATGCTGATGCCCTGGTCGATCAGTCGGCCCCAGGCCTTGTGGGGATCGCGCGTGGCCCGATGGTCGCCGGACTGGTCGAGCATGCCCCTCAGCCCCTTCTCGGCCAGGGTGTTGGTCCAGACGCGGATACGGGCGGCGCGGGCGGCGTCGCGGACGGCCACGAATCCCTCGCGCTTCAAGGCGACCATCTCCACGGCCGGGATCTGGTGGTCGCCCGAGGCTTGCAGGGCGGTGATCTGACCCAGGCCGCGCGGGCGACGGGCGGCCTTGCCCGCCACCATCGGCATGAAGGCCAGGTCGCGATAGAGCGGCTGGTCGGCGATCGGTGGCGCGCCTAGGCCGGCCTTGGCCTTGAACAGCACCCAGTCGGTGGCGTCAGCGCGGTGGACGACCTCGGCGGCCTCGACGGCATAGGGGCCTTTGAGATCGATATTGACGAGGATGCGGCCGCGCGCGGCTCTCAGCAGCGCTTCCAGGGTGGGCGGCGCCTCGCCGCCGCCATCGGTCAGGCTCAGGGCCTGGACCTGGGCCAGGGTGAGATCGGCGACGCGACCCTGGCCGTCCGTTGTCCGGTCGACCTTGGCGTCGTGCATGACGACGAGCACGCCGTCGCGGGTGCGGCGCACGTCGATCTCCACGAGGTCGACGCCCAGCGCCACGCAGCGTTCCAGGGCGGCCAGGGAGTTCTCGGGAACCGCGGTCTCGAAGCCGCGCGTCGGCGCGGGGCGGTGACAGGCGCGGTGAGCCACCACCAGGACGCCGTCGGCCGGGTCGTACAGGCGGTCCCGCAACGCGCCGGCCCGGGCCGGGGCGGCCGTGGCGACGAGCGCCAGGACGAGCGGGATCGCGAGCCATCGCATGGTCTAGGGCCTCCGACCTCCCCACCACATGACCGATTCACGCGACAAGCGTACGGCGGTTTGGTCCTATTGAGATGACGGCGCCGACCAACCTTCACCGTAAGGGGAGGGGCGCCAAAGTCTCCTTCTCCCCTTGCGGGAGAAGGTGTCGACGCAGTCGACGGATGAGGGGTTGAAAGGCCTGTCGGATAGCGGAGTGCGACCCCTCACCCGACTGCTCCGCAGCCACCCTCTCCCGCAAGGGGAGAGGGATTGGGATCAAACCTTCCGAAACCCTCGCAGCACGTTGGCCTCGGTGCTGAGTTGCAGCTTGGCGTAATCGATGCGCGGCGTGTCCGAGAACAGCAGGTAGTAGTATTTCATCTGCTCGGACCACCAGTAGCCGGGGCAGTTGTCGCCCTGGGTCATCGGCTTGGTGGTGATGTCCTTCAGCGCCGTGTAGCCGTAGGCCGCGCGGCTGGTGGCCTTCATCTGGCGATAGTGGATGGCCGCCAGCTGGCGATAGCGTTCGTCGCGGTCCAGCAGCCAGAGGTTCAGGCAGGCGTCGGGATATTCCGGGCGCAGGCCAGTCGCCTTGCGGCGGGGTTGGCGGGTGGCGACGTCGATCGACTCCGGGATCACGCCGAACGTCGCCTGCAGCTCGGTGAACGAGGCCAGGTAGTCGTCGCCCGCCTTCTTGTGGCCGACCTGGGCCAGCAGGCCGGCATAGTAGCCGGCCAGCTCGCTCTGGGCGGTGTTCAGCACCGCGCCGGTCTCGAAATCGACCATCGGGAACCACAGGCGGCCGTCATAGCGCTTGGCCTGGTGGGCCAGCTGGGCGGCCGTGCACTCCTGGGCCCAGCGCTTGCAGTCCTCGTCGCCGAACAGCTCCCAGGCGTCCCACAGGTACTCGTAGAAACTGTCGGCATAGACGTCGATGCTGGCCGAGCGGCTGATGTATTCGCCGGTGCGCGCGTCGATGTTGGCGGCCATCAGGCCGATCTTCGAGCGGCGGTCCAGGGCGTGCTTCATGGCTCGCTTGGCGATCTTGAAATAGCGGTCGTCGCCGGTCAGCTGGCTCAGCACCCCGAACTCGGTGATGTAGGTGCCGATCTCGGCCAGGTTGGTCGCCGGATCGCGGACCGCCCCGGTCTTCAGGTTGACGTAGCGCCAGGGCAGGCCGTGCGACGAGGCCTCGAAGGCCTTCAGCAGGCGGTCGGCCAAGTCCTTGGCCTTGGCCAGCAGCACGGGATCGCCGCAGGCCAGGTGGGCCGAGATCAGGCCGCCGACCAGGCGGATGTTGGTCTCGAAGACCTGGGCCTCGCCGTTCACGTCGAACGACAGGTTGGACTTCACCCAGTCGACCCCGGCCTGGAACTCGGCGTCCAGGCCCATCAGCCACAGGGTGTCCAGCGCCTCGACCAACGACAGCCCCAGGTCGTGGCCCTCGACGAAGAACGACTGCGACGTGCCGCTGACCGGATTGATCTCGTCCTTGCCCCAGGCCTTGGCGACATAGCCCCGCCAGGCCCACTGGAACTCGCTCCGCACGTCGGCGGCCAGGGCCTTCCAGTCCTCTTTCGGCGTGGCGGCGGCCCATCCGGGCGCGAGGCTGGCGGCGGTCAGGGAGACGAGGGCGGAGCGGCGCGTGAATCGGGCGAGCGTCATGCCCTCAGCCTACCGGCGGTCGAGCGCCCGGGCGAGAAAAAGGGGAGGGGTGAGAGCCGACAAAAAGTACGGGTGGGAAAGTGGCCGGGCGGGATTCACGACATCCCGCCCGGCGAAGTCGCCCGGCGGGTGGGATGCGCCGGGGATCTCTTGCAGAGATAGGACGACACAACCTTGACTGAACCGCCATAGGCGAGCCGATCAATTTTCCTGTCAGGCCGGTGGCAAGGCCGAATTGTCCTCGGGAATCTCTGGCAGGCGCGCCCGCAGCAGGCAGTTCAGGCCCTCGGGCCGGTAGTCCATGGCCGCCGAACCCTTCAGCTCGCCGCGCAGGCTGCGCTCGATCAGGCGCGAGCCGAAGCCCTTGCGCGTGGGTTCGGCCACCGCGGGACCGCCGGTTTCGATCCAGGCGACGTCGAGGGCGCGCGTGTCGGGCGAATAGGCCCAGGACACGGCCACGCGTCCCTCGGCATTGGCCAGGGCGCCATACTTCAGGGCGTTGGTGGCCAGCTCGTGGAAGATCAGCGCCATGGTCAGGGCGCCGCCGGGCTGCAGTCGCACCGGCGGGCCGTCGACATGGACCCGCGCGCCGGCCTCGTCGAACGGGCGCAGGGCGCGCTGGGCCACCTCATGCAGCCCGGCCCCGTGCCAGCTCTCGCGGGTCAGGATGTCGTGCACGCCGGAAAGGCCCATCAGCCGCGCCTCGAACTTCTCGAAGGCGATGATCGGGTCGGGCTCGTTGCGCAGGGTCTGGGCGGCCATCGACTGGACGGTCGCCAGGGTGTTCTTCACGCGGTGGTTCAGCTCGTTGATCAGCAGGCGCAGCTGGCTCTGGTGCTGTTGCTGAGCGTTCTCGGCCTGTTTGCGCAGGCCGATGTCGGAGAGGATCACCACCATGTACGGCGGCTCGTCGCCCGGCCGCACCAGCGAGACGGTCACGTGCGCCCAAAGCACCTCGTCCGGGGTCGCGCCGATGAAGCGGCGGTCGGCCGAATAGGTCTCGATCTCGCCGGCCAGCAGGGCCTGGCCCTGGGCCAGCGCCGCCTCCAGGTCGTCGGGGTGGACCATGACCGTGATCCGCTGGCCCAGCAGCGCGTCGCGATCCTGCCGCAGGATGGTGCAGAAGCTGTCGTTGGCCTCCAGGATCGCTCCATCGGGCGCCAGCCGCGCCACGCCCATGGCCGCCTGGTTGAAGACGGCGCGATAGCGGGTCTCGGCCGCCTCCAGCTGGCGGCGGGCCTGGACGCTGGCGGTGACCACCTCGGTATAGAGCACCAGGCCGCCGATCTCGCCGCCATCCGTGCGCCAGGGGGCCATGGACCAGCGGATCCATTCGGTGCGGCCCTCGCGGTCGATGAAGGGGTCGCCCTCGTGGCGCAGCTCGACACCTTCGGCGATGACGCGGGCGTGCAGGTCGCGCCACTTCTGGGGAACCTCGGGAAAGACGTCGTAGTGGCGCCGGCCGATCAGCGGCAGGTCGGCGGGCAGGCGCTGATCGGTCAGGTACTGCCGCGAGGCCGCCAGGTAGCGCATCTGGCTGTCGAAGATGGCGATGCCCAGCGGCGCGTGCTTGAGCGCGGTCGTGACGCTTGGGGACGCTGCCATTGGGGCGCTCGATTGGGGTGGCGCTTCGTCGATCATTGTCTCTGTATCGTATCGGCCCAAGGCTAGGCTTCGACTGACTTTCGCGTGAGCTGTTTCCACGGCGCTTTCTGCCACAGATTTCAGTGTTTTGCCGTGCGTCATCCCGCCACTGGAAACACACGGGTCTGCTTGACTACGCCATAGGCGAAACTGGTGTCGATCGAGGCGATGCCAGGGATGGCGTGCAGCTTGCGGCGCATGAAATCCTCATACGACTCAAGGCTGTCGACGATCACCCGCAACAGATAGTCGTCGCCGCCGGCCAGCAGGAAGCAGTCCAGGATCTGGTCGATCCGCGCGACCTGGTCCTCGAAGCCCCTGATCAGGTCCTGGCCGTGGCGATCCAGCCGTACGCGGACGAAGACGGTGATCGGCAGGCCATAGGCCTTCTGGTCCACCAGGGCGGTGTAACCGGTGATCACTCCCTCGGCCTCCAGATTGCGGACCCGGCGCAGGCAGGGCGACGGCGAGAGGTTCACCCGCTCGGCCAGGTCCTGGTTGGTCAGGCGGCCATCCTTCTGCAGCTCACGGATGATTTGGCGGTCCTTGGCGTCCACTGGCAGCTCCTTGAGCAGAATATGCCAAAATCAGAACTCATCCTGGCAGAGTTCGCAACCTATTGCGCCGAACCACACGCCATTCTCGTCCTGACAGGGAGTGAGACATGCGTGACGACAAGACCGGTTTTGCGACGCGGGCGATCCATGCGGGCTATGATCCCGCCGACGAACACGGGGCGCTGACGCCGCCGGTGCATTTGACCTCGACCTTCGCGTTCGAGAGCGCCGAGGCCGGCGGCGAGATGTTCGCCGGCACGCGGGAGGGCCACTTCTATTCGCGGATCTCCAACCCGACCACCGACCTGCTGGAGCGCCGGCTGGCCAGTCTGGAGGGGGCCGAGGCCGCCGTGGCCACGGCCTCGGGCATGGGGGCGATCACCGCCGTCCTGTGGAGCTTCCTGCGGTCCGGGGACGAGGTCATCACCGACCAGACCCTGTACGGCTGCACCTTCGCCTTCCTGCGCGACGGCCTGACCCGGTTCGGCGTCACGGTGCGGCAGGTGGACATGACGCGGCCCGAGGCCCTGGCGGCGGCGATCTCGGACCGGACGCGGATCGTCTATTTCGAGACCCCGGCCAATCCGAACATGCGGCTGGTGGACATCGCCGCGATCAGCCGCGTCGCCCACCAGGCCGGGGCCAAGGTGGTGGTCGACAACACCTATGCGACGCCCTTGCTGACCCGGCCCCTGGCCCTGGGCGCGGACGTCGTGGTCCACTCGGCCACCAAGTACCTGGGCGGACACGGCGACCTGGTCGGCGGCATCGCCGCCGGCGGCGTCGAGGACATGACCCGCGTGCGTCTGGTCGGGGTCAAGGACATGACCGGGGCGGTGATGTCGCCGTTCACCGCCTTCCTGGTGCTGCGCGGCCTGAAGACGCTGGCCCTGCGCATGGCCCGCCACGGCCAGAGCGCCCAGGCGGTCGCCGGCTGGCTGGAGGCGCATCCGGCGGTCGCGCGCGTGTTCTATCCGGGCCTGCCGAGCTTTCCGCAACGCGACCTCGCGGCGCGCCAGATGGCCGGCGGCGGCGGCATGATCGCCTTCGAGCTGAAGGGCGGCCATGCGGCGGGCGTGGCGATGATGAACCGCCTGACGATGATCCGCCGGGCCGTGTCACTGGGCGACGCCGAGACCCTGATCCAGCACCCGGCCAGCATGACCCACTCGCCCTACACGCTTCAGGAGCGCGCGGCGGCGGGGATCGGCGAGGGCTTGGTGCGGCTGTCGGTGGGCCTGGAGGATGTGGCCGACATCCTGGCGGATCTGGAGCTGGCGCTGGAGCCGGAGAAGATCGCGGCGTTGGTTTAGGGGGATAGTTTCTTCCTCCCTATTAGGGGGAGGGGGACCGCCGAACGGCGGTGGAGGGGGTCAGCCGCTGGCGCCGCACACTTCGCGACCCCCTCCGTCACGATGCGTATTCGCATCGCGCCACCTCCCCCTAATGGGGAGGAAGGGCGCCCTTTCCGCCTCAGCAGTCCAAGAACTTCACCTCTTCGGCCGAGTACTTCATGTCGCTGGCGCTGAAGAGGCCCGACAGGCCCAGCAGCGTACACCGGCCGACCGTCAGATAGACCGGGATGTCCTTCAGGTAGTCGCTCATCCGGCCCTTGTCGGCGAAGCGGCGGGCGAAGGCGGCATGGTCCAGCAGGCCGTCGATGCGCTCCATCAGCGGGCTGTTGATATAGACCCCGCCACGAGCCGCGAACATCAGGGCCAGGTCGCCGACGAAGGCGCCCAGCAGGGCGCTGAAGATCGACAGGGCCTCGCGCGCCCGCGCGTCGCCGTCACGTACGCGCGACAGGATCAAGTCGTCGCCGCCGCCTTCGCCGCCGCCCCCTTCGCCGCCCAAGGCCGCATGGATGTCGACCAATCCGTCCTGGGACAGGAAGTGCTCGGCCGAGACCCGGCCGTACTTGGCCTGCAGCGCCGCGAATACCGGGATCTCGCGCGGCTCGCCGGGGGTGAAGTCGATGTGGCCGCCCTCGCTGACGACCGGGACCCAGCCGTCGTTCCTGTGTGGCGACAGGCCGGCGACGCCCAGGCCCAGATTGGGACCGATCACGGCGATCGGCGCGTTCTTGGCCGGCTTGCCCTCATGGACCACGGTCATGGCCGAGGGCGACAGGCGCGGCGCGCCCAGGGCGCAGGCGGCGAAGTCGTTGAGCAGGGCGACGCGCGGGGTCTTCAACACCGCGCGCAGCCAGGATTGAGTCAGGGTGAAGTCGCCGGCGGTCATTGCGATCGCGCCGTCGATCTCCGGGCCCGCGCCGCACACCGCCGCGCCGACCAACTCGCCGTGGCCGGCCATCGCCGTTACCAGATGCTGTTCCAGCTCGCGCAGCGAGGCGCACGAAAGCTCTTGATGAGCGCGCGGCGGATCGCCGGGGCGCACGATCGCCACCGCCAGGTCGCGCCCATTCACATCGGCAAGCAGGACCGATCCCTTCGCCATGTCGTTTCCTCTCGAGCCGGTTTTCCGGCTTCAGACGATTTGTTGTACCGGTAACATCGTTCGGTAAACGCAAGCTTTCTCTGAGAAAGCCCGTCGTGACAAGGTTGTCATGTCGAACGCGCGCAAGACGGGTCGGTTCGAAATCCCGTTAACCTTGCTTACATAAATCCTAAATTTGCACGGCCGATTAACCGCCCCGTGCGTTTATCGGTTTATGGCGAAGTACGCGTCAGGCGTGGACAATGATCGGCGGACAGCGGTCCGCATCCAGACGCAGAGGTCCGGCAAGGTCCTGTGCGGCGCCTTCGCTTGGGATTGCGTGATCCGTGATCTATCCAGCGCCGGCGCCCGAATTCAGATGCTGTCGAACGCCGCGCCGCCCGGGCGGGTGCAACTGGTCGACCTGGCCGCCGGCCTGGCCCACGACGTCACCGTGGCCTGGCAGCGCGATCGCGAAGTCGGCCTGCGCATCGTCCATACCTACGACCTGCGCGGCCTGGCGCCGGCCGCCGCTGGCATGGCCAAGCGGATCTGGCTGGCGTCGCAGTCCGACGCCTCGACGGGGTAGGGAATCCTCATGAAACCCTCTCTCATAGAGAGAGGGATTCTGATCCACCCCCCAGAAACGACAAAGACCCCGGCCCGCCGACCGAGGTCTTGTCTTAGCTCAGGTCGCGCCTTTGGGGCGCGAAGGGCTTAGGCGGCGTCGCCGCGCGTGGCTTCGTCGGCCATCGCGCGCACCAGGTCCAGGACCTGGCGACGGACGCGACCGCGCCCGATCCGCGGGAACACCTCGGCCAGCTCCAGGCCTTCCGGGGTGGTCAGGAATTCCTGAACCACGCGCTCGGCGTGCTGGGCGGCGTCGTCAACCTCGGCGCCGCTCATCGGATCGGCCAGGCCGTCGAAGAAGAACGACACCGGGACCTGCAAGGTCTTGGCGATCTCGTACAGCTTCGAGGCGCTGACGCGGTTGGCGCCGCGTTCGTACTTCTGCACCTGCTGAAAGGTCAGGCCCAAGGAGTCCGCCAGCTGTTCCTGGCTGACGCCAAGCAGCTTGCGACGCATCCGAACCCGGCCGCCGACATGCAGGTCGACAGGGTTGGGGCGTCGGCCTTCGGTTTCTTCGCTCATGTGTTTTCCGCCTCCAACGGTTGTTCGGGGAAAATGACACGACCGTGACGCTGGTGGAAGCAAGGGACCACTGTGCGCGGCGTTACGTCGCGATGGTTTAGCTTCCATCCCCGATTCGAGGAGGCTAGTCGCCCGAGAGGCGATTCGCCGCCAACCGACGCGCGACCCGCTTTCGTCAAGCGAGTATCGCGCGTGGTTTTTGGCGGCCTAAACAGCTGTCATCCCGGCCGAAGCGTAGCGTAGAGCCGGGACCGCAACAGGCTCCGAGCTTCCGGCGGTCCCGGATCGGCGCGCTGCGCGCTTGTCCGGGATGACAGCTTTGAAGGTCACGCGTGGAGGCGCCGGGCCCGGTCGTCCCAGATGCGCCGCGCCTGGCCGCTGGTGTCGTGCAGGCGGAACAGGGTCTCGGCCGCCAGGGTCTCGTCGCGCTCGGGACCCGCGACCAGCTGGGGCGTCATGGCGCGGCGCACCTGACGCTGCACGGCGGCCAGGTCGCCGAACGCCATCAGGTCCAGGGCGTCGATCTGGTAGCCGATCGGCCCCTCGCGGCCGAGGGCCTCCAGCACCCGGTCCAGCAGGTCCCGCGAGACGGCGATCTCGGACCCGGCCACCACGCCGAACGCGTAGGGGCGGGGGATGCCGACCAGGCGCGTGTCGATCGGCGAATTCAGGATGCCGGGATACAGCTGCATGTCGATCATGCCGACGAAGCGGCTCACGCCGTGGCGCAGGGCCAGTTCGAAAGCCGCTGCCCAGCACTCGAACACCCGCTCGCCGCGGCCGGGACCCTTGCGCTTGCGATAGGCCTCGGTGGTGAACAGCCGGGTGGCCTCCCAGACGTCGAGGCCCTTCTTCGGCGTCTCGCCCGGCGCGATCAGGTGGGCGAACTTGTCGGCCAGCATGCAGCGGTCGTCGGTCGGCCTCAGGCGAAGCCCGACCTCGACCTCCATCGCCTCGCTGAACCCCAGCAGGTAGATGGCGCGATGGTCGTCGTAGTCGTCGACCTCGCCGCCATCCAGCACGACGAGGTCGACCCAGCCGTTCTTCTCGACGCACTGGCGGCGGCGCTCCTCGTGCATGGCCCACAGCTGCGGACCGTACAGGTGACGATTCTCGGAAGTGATGATGTGGATCATGGCCGCCCCGGCTGGCGATTGGACGGCCGGAATAAGAGGCGCGATCTCGGAAAACGCCGATAGGCCAAACGGCCTATGGCGGCTTCTATCCGCCCGCGCGATGCTTGCCAGGACGACGGCGGAGGATCAGCATCGGGACCATGAGCACCGCCACCGAAGAGCGCTTCCGCGGTTTCGCGGCCTTCTATCCGTTCTACCTGACCGAACACGTCAATCCGGTCAGCCGGCGGCTGCACGTGGTGGGCACGAGCCTGGTGATCGTCTGCCTGGCCCTGGGCCTGCTGCGCGACTGGCGGTTCTTCGTGGCCGCGCCGCTGGTCGGCTACGGCTTCGCCTGGATCGGCCATTTCGTGTTCGAGAAGAACCGGCCGGCGACGTTCAAGTATCCGCTCTACAGCCTGATGGGCGACTTCCGGCTGTGGTTCGAGGTGGTGACGGGGAAGCGGAAGTGGTGAGTTAGAGTTCCCTCTCTCATAGAGAGAGGGAGGGGCCCATGCGCAGCATGGGAGGGTGAGGGGTTACGAGGTCGGACGGCGTGCCCGCACGGCCTCTTGTTCGTGACTTTCTCTCGCTCATGACTTTTCCGGTGAGGGTGAAACCTCTCACCCTCCCCCGCCTTCGGCGCGGGCCCCTCCCTCTCTCTATGAGAGAGGGGTTCCTCTTTGACTCACAGCTTGCGCAGCAGTCCCAGTTCGCCCGCCTTCAGCACGGCTTCCTGGCGCTTGACCACGCCCAGCCGCTTCTTGGCCGCTTCGACGTGGTGATGGACGGTGCGCGGCGACAGCTTCAGGATCGCGCCGATCTCCCAGTCGGTCTTGCCCCGGCCGGCCCAGTACAGGCACTGGGCCTGGCGTTCGGAGATCACCCCGTAGTCGGGATTGTCGTCCTGGGTTTCCCAGTGCTTGAGCATGATGGTGCCGAACACGGTGGCCAGGCTCTCGATCACGGCGCGGGCGGTCGGGTCGGTGTCCGGCGCTTCGGTGGCCATGCGGATCAGCACCTCCTGGCCGGCCGGGCCGAACACCCGCACGACATAGCCGTCGTTCATGCCCAGGTCCGAGGCCTCGCCCCACATGGCCTGGGCGCGGCCGTCGCCCAGCGGCTTGGCGTCGGTCCAGGCGAACGAGCGCGGCGACTTCAGCAACAGTTTCACGCACGGGTCATGGACCACGTAGCGCTCGCTCCAGTAGCGCTGGTCCCAGGTGTCGAAGTCGCGGCGGCTGAGGGTGGGCGGCTCGCGCCCGTAGTGCTCGGCATTGACCAGGGTGGCGCAGAACCGGTCGTAGCCGAAGGCGGCGATGGCGCGGGCGAAATGGGTTTCGACCGCCTGGGCCGAGCCCAGGTGGGGCGCCTGGCTCAGGAACGCCCAGGCCTGTTGTTCCGCCGTGGTCAGCACGCGCCCAGCTACTCCGCACTCACGCCGAGGTTAAGCTAGGCGCGGATACAGCTTGGCGCCAAGGGGCTGCTATTTCAGGTGGAGCAGGTGGGCCTAGGCCGCAGCCTCTTCGCCTTCGGCGTCGGCGCCGCCCAGCAGGGCGCTCAGCACGATGGCCAGGCGTTCCGGCTTGATCGGCTTTTCGACGACGTCCTGCATGCCAGCGGCGACATAGGTCTGGACGTCGGCCGGGTCGGCGTTGGCGGTCAGGGCCACGATCGGGGCCGAGCCGGCGCGGCCCGGCATTTCGCGGATGGCGCGGGTGGCGGCGATGCCGTCCATGCGCGGCATCTTGATGTCCATCAGGATCAGGTCGTAGCGGCCGCTCTTGGCCATCTCGACCGCCTCGACGCCGTCGACGGCCTGTTCGGAGGTGCACTCGAACATGTCGCACAGCGCCTCGGCGACCATGCGGTTGGTGGCGTTGTCGTCGACGATCAGGATGTGGGCCGCGCGGCCGGCGGGCGCGCTGTCGGCCTCGGGAGTTTGGGCTTCGGCGGACGCGGGGGCGGCGGAGAGCGAGAAGCCGACGGTCAGGCCGGCGCCGCGATTGGCCTCGGCGGTCAGCGGGCCGCCCATGGCGCGCAGGACGCGGTGGGCCAGGGCCACGCCGACGGCCAGGGCCATTTCGTTGGCGTCCTGCTGTCCGGCGCCGCCCAGCGGGTCGTTGAGGCGGGCCAGGCGCTCGTCGGCATGACCCTCGGTGTTGTCGCGGACCAGGCCTTCCAGGCGAACCTGGTCGCCGTCGGCGCGCGCCGTCAGGCGGGCCTCGATCATGCCGCGGCCGGCGGCCAGGGCGTTCTCGATCAGGATGTCGAACACCTGCAGCAGGCGCTCGCCGTCGATCTCGGCGCCGCATTCGGGGTCGCCGTCGTAGGAGACCAGCAGGGTCGAGCCGCCCTCCTGGGCGCGGGCGGCCCAGCGGGCCTCGACCGCGTCGGCGAAGTCGCGCAGGCGGATGGGGGTCAGGGCGAAGGTCAGCTGGCCTCGGGCCGAGCGGTGCAGATCGATGGCCCGGCCCACCGTCGCGCTCATGTCGCGGCTGGTCTCGCCGATGGCGCGGACGAAGGCGGCGGCGTCGGGCGTCAGGCGCTGCTGTTCGAGGCGTTCGGTGATGGCTAGCACGCCGTCCAGGTGCGCGCCGATGTCGACGGCCATGCGCTCGACCATGGCCATGGCGTCGCGCACCTCGCGTTGGCGGCGGCGGTGCGAGGCGAGCAGCGAGCCCAGGCCGCCCACGCCGACATAGCGGCCGGCGGCGTCGACGGCGACATAGGCCGTGCGGAAGACGGGGGTGGGGCTGTCGGCCAGGGTGTTGACGAACAGGTCGGCGGCGGTTTCGGCCGTGACGAGCCGCGGGGCGGTGTCCATGACCTCGGAAATCGACTTGTCGGCCAGCGCCGGACCGGCCACCCGCATCATGCCTTGGAACACGTCGCGATAGACCAGGCCGATGGGCGCGTCGCCCTCGATGACTGCCAGGGCGGGCAGGGCCGGATCGGCGTCGAACATCGCCAGCACCTCGCCGCAGGGCGTGCCGGGCGCGATCGGGGCGCGGTTATCGATCAGACGGGTCAGCGTTTCCATACGGCGCTTCGCTGGGGATTGGATTGGCAGCTTGCCTTGGGCGCCTTGCAGAGTCGTTAAGTTGGTAGCGTTCTCAGCCCGGTACCGTCGGAAAGTGCTCGCTTTTTCCCTTCGGCGACAGGGGGAGAAAGGAAAAAGGGCGGCGGAGACCGCCGCCCTTTTCCTAGAGCCTGTCGAGTTCAGATGGAATCATCTGAACTCGATAAGCAGCCTCTAGATTCCTAAATTCAGAGCGCGTTTGGCGGGCGAAAGCGCTCACACTTTCGCCCAACGCGCTCTGGGTCCATTGCTGAGCAGGACCTACCAGGACTTGGTGATCGCCACGCCGTAGAGGCGCGGTTCCTGGGTGATGATGTTGGTGAACAGGCCCGAGCTGTCGTCCGTGGTGTAGGCGTCGACGATCGGGGTCTTGTTGCCGATGTTCTTGACGTAGGCGTCGATCGAAACGCCCCACTCGGGCTTCTCGAGCTTGAGGGTGATGTTGCCGTTGTCCCAAGATTTCAGCGTGTCGTAGGCGGTGTTGTAGACGCGGGCGAACTGCTTGGTCTGGCGGTAGTAGTCGCCGCGCAGGGTCGCCGCCCAACCGTTCGAAAGCTCGAACCTGTACTGGGCGCCGACCGAAGTGGTCCAGTGCGGCGAGTTCGGCAGCTGGTTGCCCGACAGATCGGCCGCCGTGCCCTCGATCGAGAAGCCCGCGCCGTAGTTGTAGAGGCCGGTGGCGTTGGCCAGGAACGCCGCCGTGCCCGCCGGCAGGCCCGCGCCGCCCAGGGCGGCCGGGGTGGCCAGGAAGCCTTGATAGGCGGCCGCGCCCGAGCAGGCGAACGGCAGGGTGGCCCCCGCGCCAGCGGCGATGAGGGTGGCCACACCGACGGTGCTCAGCACGCAGTTGGCGCCGACCGCCGAGGAGTTCGGACCCACCTTCACGACCGTATAGGCCGGGTTGGATTGGGTGCGGTTCATCGTGTCGATCGAAGTGACGCCCTGGCCGATCTTGGTGTGCAGATAGCCGATGTTGGCGTTGAGCTTAAGGTTCTGGACCGGCGACCAGATCGACTCGATCTCGAAGCCGTAGACCTTGGCGTCGACGTTCTCGTTGACCGAGGTCCGGTTCACGATCTTCGAGATCTGATAGCCCTGGTAGTCGTAGGCGAAGCCGGTGGCGTTGAAGAGCAGGCTGCCGCCCAGCATGGTGTTCTTGGCGCCGATTTCGATGGCGTTGACGAACTCGGGGGCGAAGGTCTGCTTGACGCCGATCGCGCCGGCCGGAACGCCCGGATTGATGCCGCCGCCCTTGTACCCCTTGGAATAGAAGGCATAGAGCAGGGTTTCGTCGGTGAAGCCCAGATGGGCCTTGTAGTCGAAGCCGAAGCGGCCGGTCAGCTCGGTGAAGCGGGCGCGCTGGTCGGGGTTGGTCGGGCTCAGGGTCAGGCCGTAGCCCGGCGCCAGCAGCACGGTCGAGTAGTTCTTGACCGCCTTCTTGTCGCGGGTCTGGCGCAGGCCCAGGGTGAACTTCAGGTCGTCGTTGGCCTGCCAGTACAGTTCCCCGAACAGGGCGTCCGACACCAGGTTATAGGGCGTGCGGTTGTCATAGTAGTTGTGGCCGTCGCCGGTCGGATTGGCGGCCGTGTCGATGCCGATACAGCTGGTCGGCAGGGTCGCCGGGTTGCAGTTCGGATTGCCGGTCTTGGAGAAGTTCAGGGCCAGCGACGACAGGGTCAGCGAGTTGCCGATCACGTAGTAGTCGGTCAGCGTCCGATAGGTGAAGTGGATGCCGCCGACATTGAAGTTCAGCGGGCCGTCGAAGTTCGACTGCAGGCGCAGTTCCTGGCTGAACTGCTCGGAGCGGCCCGACGAGATGTCGATCGTCGTGAACTTGTTGGTGTTGCCCACCTGCGGGTCGTTGAAGAAGCCGCCCGGCGTGAACGGCGTGTTGTTGAACGGGACCGGCGAGACGTTGCGGTTATAGTCCTGCTTGGTCCAGACGCTGCCCTTGCTGTAGGCGGTCATGGACGTGAGGTTCAGCTCGTCGGTCAGGTCATAGTTCAGGGTGAACTGATAGACGTTCGATCCCGACCGGTAGACCGGATCCAGCGACGTCTCGATCTCACGCAGGTTGGTCGAGGTGGTGTCGCCGGCGTTCACGTCACCCGAGGTGAAGCCGAAGATGTTGCCCAGCAGGCCGGTCAGGGTGCCCGACGAATTGACCGTGCCGTAGGCCGAGGTCCCGTACAGCGAGGCGGGCAGGCAGCCCTGGGTCAGGAAGGCCCGGGCCGCGCCGGTCGGCACGCCGGCGACCGTGGCGGGGCCGTTGTCCTTGGTGCAGAGCTGCTTGCCGGTGCGGGCGCGGTTGTCGTTCTCGTGGAAGCGTTCCCACAGGAAGTTGGTGCGCAGCTTGTCGGTCGGGTTGAACATCACCTGGACACGGGTCGAATACAGGTCCCGGTCGTCGACCTTGTGGCTGTTGAAGGTGTTGGTGACGAAGCCGTCGCGCTTCAGCGTCGTGCCGGACAGGCGCACGGCCAGCTTGTCGCCGAAGATCGGCACGTTGAGCATGCCGCGGAATTTCGTCGAGTTGTGGTTGCCGTACTCGGCGCGGACATTGGCCTCGAACTGGTCGACCGGCTTGGCGGTGATCACGTTGACCACGCCGCCGGTGGCGTTGCGGCCGTAGAGGGTGCCTTGCGGGCCGCGCAGCACTTCGACCCGCTCCACGTCGTAGAACTCGGCCTCGAACAGATTGCCCGACTGCATCGGGGCGTTGTTCATGTGGACGCCGACGCCCTGGTCGGCCGAGGCGCCGACGGCCTTGGCCCCGATGCCGCGGATCTGGAAGTTGAAGGTGTTGGTGAAGTTGCTCTTGGCGAAGGTGACGTTCGGGATCGCCTGCTGCAGGTTGGGCCCGCCGTCGATCTTCTGCGCTTCCAGCGTATCCTGGCTGAAGGCCGACACCGCGATCGGCACGTCCTGAAGCGCTTCTTCCTTCTTCTGGGCGGTGACGACCAGTTCCTCGATGACGGTGTTGTTCTGTTGGGCCGGCTTGGCCTGTTGGGCGAAAGCGGGGACGGCGAGGCCGGAGATCGCGATCGCCGAAGCGCCCATGACCAGCAGGCTCCGCATACGCAGAGTTTGCGACATTGAATTCCCTCCCTGAACCCAGGCGGCGCCTTATGAATGGAGCCTGCGAGGGTCGATGTTTCCTCGGCGCCGTACTGTTTTCACCACGCGGGCGTACGGCGAGCCCTTCGCAGCATTTGGAGATTGCATACTTGCGTTTGAAAGCTGTCAACTGGCCTGGACGTAAGTGAACGGCGATAGGTTACAGCTTTTCACTTTCCGAGAGGTGGTGTTCTCCTGGCGCGGGTAAGTTTCGGATCGATTAGAAGGTTGGGTTTGGGGATTACGCTAGGGCATCCTGGCGCGTGGATCGCCAGGCAAGCCGGCAATATGGGGCGGACGCCTTCGTAGATGGGCCAAAGACTTCGCGTTCGTTCGTCGTTGGAGTATCGCGTGAGTCGCGATGTCCGTCGTGGCCGGCGGCCCCCGCTGTTCCGGGGCGGGCTTGCCTCGTGTAGAGGAGGGCCCATGTTCGCCCCCATGCTTATCGAGCGCCCCGCATGAGCTCCCCCGCGACAGGGGCCGCCCTGGTTCTGTTTTCCGGCGGCCAGGACAGCAGCGTCTGCCTGGCCTGGGCGCTGGAGCGCTATGCCCGCGTCGAGACGGTCGGCTTCGACTATGGCCAGCGCCACGTGATCGAGATGGAGGCGCGCCAGGCGGTGCGTCGCCAGATCGCCGCCCGTTTCCCCCAGTGGGCTGATCGCCTCGGCGAGGACCACGTGCTGGACATCAGGAGCTTCGGCCAGGTGGCCCAGTCGGCCCTGACCGCCGACCGCGCCATCGAAATGACCGAGCGCGGCCTGCCCTCGACCTTCGTGCCCGGTCGCAACCTGGTGTTCCTGATCTACGCCGCGGCCCTGGCCGACCGGCGCGGGATCGACGCCCTGGTCGGCGGCATGTGCGAGACTGACTTCTCGGGCTATCCCGACTGCCGCCGCGACACCCTGGACGCCATGCAGAACGCCCTGAACCTGGGCATGGACCGGCAGTTCCGCGTCGAGACTCCGCTGATGTGGCTGACCAAGGCCCAGACCTGGGCGCTGTCCAAGGCGCTGGGCGGCGAGGACCTCGTCCAGCTGATCGTCGAGGAAAGCCACACCTGCTACCAGGGCGAACGCGGAGCGCTGCACAGCTGGGGCCACGGCTGCGGGACGTGCCCGGCCTGCGAGCTGCGCGAGAAGGGCTACGCGGCGTGGGACGCGGCGGGGCGCCAAACTCTTCCTTCTCCCCTTGCGGGAGAAGGTGTCAGCGAAGCTGACGGATGAGGGGTTGATAATCTTGTCCGGACAAGCCAGCGCGACCCCTCACCCGACCTGCTTCGCAGGCCACCCTCTCCCGCAAGGGGAGAGGGGCGCATGACGTATTCGGTGAAAGAGATCTTCCTCACCCTGCAGGGCGAGGGCGGCCAGGCGGGCAAGGCGGCGGTGTTCTGCCGCTTCTCCGGCTGCAACCTGTGGACCGGCCGCGAGCAAGACCGCGCCAAGGCGGTCTGCACCTTCTGCGACACCGACTTCGTCGGGACCGACGGCGAGAACGGCGGCAAGTTCGCCACGGCCGACGACCTGGCCGCCGCCGTCGAGGCCCAGTGGACCGGCGGGCCGGACGACCGCCTGGTGGTCTGCACCGGCGGCGAGCCGTTCCTGCAATTGGATGAGGCCGCCATCGCGGCCTTGCACGCGCGCGGCTTCCAGATCGCGGTCGAGAGCAACGGCACGCTCGAGGCGCCGGCCGGCATCGACTGGATCTGTATCAGTCCCAAGGCCGACGCCCCGGTGGTCCAGACCTCGGGCCAGGAGCTGAAGCTGGTCTTCCCCCAGGCCAAGGCCCTGCCGGAACGCTTCGCGGACCTGGATTTCGAGCGGTTCTACCTGCAGCCGATGGACGGTCCGGACCGCGACAGGAACACGCAATTGGCGGTCGCCTATTGCCTTTCGCACCCACAATGGCGTTTAAGCGTCCAAACGCACAAATATCTCGGCCTGCCCTGACGGATAAGGCGCGCGACTTGGTGACAGGGTCGACGCGCTAGAGCCTCCCAGGCCTTGTCAAAGAAGTACCCTGATGAAGCCCGTCTTCGAGATCACGAAGGCCGCGCATTTCGACGCGGCGCATTACATCGAGCAAGGTCCCGCCGACCATCGCTACCGCAAGCTGCACGGCCACTCGTTCAAGGTCGAAGCCAGCGTGAAGGGGCAGATGCAGGACGCCGGCTGGGTCGCCGACCTGGACGGACTGGACGCCGCGCTGAAGGCCGTCGCCACCGAGCTGGACCATGGCCTGCTGAACGATCGCCCCGGCCTGGAAAGCCCGACGCTGGAGCGTCTGTGCCTCTATTTCGCCGAGCGCCTGACGCCGGCGTTCCCCGGCCTGTCGCGCGTGGTGATCTCGCGCCCGACCATCGGCGAGAGCTGCGCGCTGACGCTGTAGGGCTGAAGTGATCTCTCCTCCCCCTCTGGGGGAGGGGGGACCGGCGAACGCCGGTGGAGGGGCCCTGTGAGGCAGCCGGCGCACAACCGCTGCGCGGACCCCCTCCGTCTCGCCGCGTATTCGCGGCGATCCACCTCCCCCTAATGGGGAGGAGAGGGTTGTTTACTCTTCCCGGTCTTCGCTGTCCTTGTGGCCATCGCCAGGGATCACCGCCTTGCCGGTGGCCACCACGGCCTTGCCCGCGCCGCCGACGACCGCGCCGGTGACGCCGATGGCCGTGCCGGCCACGGTCCCGACGGCGGCCGCTGCGAGGCAGCCCGTCTGCGAGACGGCGATCATCGCCAGGACGGCGGCGAGGGGGGCGAGGCGGCGAAGGGTCATGGTCAAGCTCGTAAAACGCTGTTCACCACGTTTTAGCCGGCCAAAGGTTTAAAATCTCCGCGTCGGATGGCCGCGCCGGGCGACCGCCTCTTCCGGCTCGCTGTCCAGGTAGGTCGTGCGTCTGTCGTCGTCGCGTCGCCGGGGGCCCGCGTAGCGCGGGTCGTCGCGGCGGCGGCGGTCGGGGCCGAAATAGTCCTCGGCGCGCACGAACGGGCGCGGGTTCTCGATCAGCAGGGTCAGGCGGTGGACGACGCCGCGCGCCGTGACCGGCTTGACCAGGAACTCGTTGACCCCG
Organism: Caulobacter sp. P4_E5; assembly: GCF_056401555.1. Classification (NCBI taxonomy): domain Bacteria; kingdom Pseudomonadati; phylum Pseudomonadota; class Alphaproteobacteria; order Caulobacterales; family Caulobacteraceae; genus Caulobacter; species Caulobacter sp. P4_E5. The sequence goes on along the minus strand of NZ_JBFUJD010000006.1, from coordinate 106,768 downwards.
GCGTCGCGGGCCTCGTGCGCCCGCCGCGCGGTCGAATGGCCGGTGATCATCACGATCGGGCAAAACGGGTTGGGGCTGTCGGGCGAACGGCGCAGCAGGTTGACGAAGTCGATGCCGTCCAGCCCCCGCATCGACAGGTCGGTGAACACCACGTCGATCGCCACCTTGCGCAGCAGCGACAGCGCCTCGGCGCCGTCGGTGGCCTCGTAGACCTGCCGCACGCCGATGGCGCGCAGGATCTCGGTCAGCAGCAGCCGCATGTGCTGGTTGTCGTCCACCAGCAAGATCTTCAGGAGGTCGAACCGCACGCGTTGAGCCCCCTCCGCCGCGCGTTGCATGTCACAACTCATGCGGGCGTTGATCGCCTGTCAGGAGATGCGTTGGGCCAGCCTTATCTCTGCAATCGTATGCAGGTCAATCGAAAAACTCAGCTAAATCAGTGGTAAGACCAATTCGACCGAAGTTCTTTGACCTATGTTCGCGCTGTCAGCGGCTCGCGCCAGGCGCGAACATGCCGCCGCCGGTCTGGGCGCGATGGCGCAGGAAGGCGTCGGCCAGCACGCAGGCGACCATGGCCTCGACCACCGGCACGCCGCGGATGCCGACGCACGGGTCGTGGCGGCCCTTGGTGCGCAGGTCGATCTCCTCGCCGGCCTCGTTGAGGGTCTGGCGCGGGATCAGGATCGACGAGGTCGGCTTGAACGCGACGCGCGCCACCACCGGCTGGCCCGTGGAAATGCCGCCCAGCACGCCGCCGGCATGGTTGGACAGGAACACCGGCTGGCCGTCCTCGCCCAGGCGCATGGCGTCGGCGTTGTCCTCGCCGGTCAGGGCGGCGCTGGCGAAGCCTTCGCCGATCTCGACGCCCTTGGCGGCGTTGATCGACATCAGGGCGGCGGCCAGTTCGGCGTCCAGCTTGCCGTAGAGCGGCGCGCCCCAGCCGGCCGGCACGCCGACGGCTTCGACCTCGACCACGGCGCCGGTCGACGAGCCCGCCTTGCGGATCGTCTCCAGATGCTCTTCCCAGACCGGGATGATGGCGGCGTCGGGCGACCAGTAGGGGTTCTGCTCGGTCTGGGCCCAGTCCCAGTTGTCGCGGTTGATGGCGTGCGGACCGATCTGCACGAGGGCGGCGCGGATCGTCACGCCCGGGATCACCAGCCGGGCCACCGCGCCCGCCGCCACCCGCGCGGCGGTCTCGCGCGCCGAGCTGCGCCCGCCGCCGCGATAGTCGCGGACGCCGTACTTGGCGAAATAGGGGTAGTCGGCGTGGCCCGGGCGGAAGGCCTGGGCGATCTCGCCATAGTCCTTGGACCGCTGGTCGGTGTTCTCGATCATCAGGCTGATCGGCGTGCCGGTGGTGCGCTGGCCGTCGGTGCGCGCGTCCTCGAACACGCCCGACAGGATCTTCACCGCGTCGGGCTCCTGGCGCTGGGTCACGAACTTGCCGTTGCCGGGGCGGCGCTTGTCCAGGAAGCCCTGGATCATCTCGGCCGTCAGGGCGATGCCCGGGGGGCAGCCGTCGACGACGCAGCCCAGGGCCGGGCCGTGGCTTTCGCCCCAGGTGGTGACGCGGAACAGGTGACCGAAGGTGTTGTGCGACATGGCGGGGGGTTTAGCGGAAACGGGGCCGGGTCGCAAAAGAGAGGATGAGCTTGCTCACTTGCCCCCTCCGGGCCTACGGCCCTCCTCCCCCGGAGGGGGAAGAAGGGCGCATCCTTCCGCCCCCGCTGGGGGCGGACGACCCGCGGAGCGGGTCAGGTGGGGGCCGCCGAGCCGGCCGGTTATCCTCGGACCTTCGCCGCGTCGGCGAGATAGAGCTCCAGGTTCGTCCAGCCCGAACCGTCCTTGGCCAAGGGCGCGCCGTCGGCCGCCTTCGGGTTCAGGCCGTGCGCCTTTTCCCAGCCGTCGGGCATGCCATCGCCGTCGGTGTCCTTGGCCGGCTTGGCCGTCGGCAGGATCGGCCAGCCGCCGACATCGGCCTGGGTGTTGATCACCTTGCCCGCGCGGGTCTTCACGCCGTCGAGGATCCGCCTGTCGACCGGGTCGCGCCAGACCGAGGCGCCGGCGTCGGCCAGCACGCGCTCATAGGCCTTGTCGGCGCTCTCCGGCGTCACCGCGCCCACGTCCAGCGGCGCGGCCAGGCGATAGCCGGCGGGTTCGGGGATGGTGAAGGTCACCAGGCTCCAGGGATCGGCCGGGACCACGCCGGCCATGCTGTTGCCGGCGAAGTAGCCCTTCGCCAGGCTGTTGCTCTCCTGGAAGATCACGGTCTTGCCGGAGTTGGGCCCCGGCACATAGGCGTTGTCGACGAAGTTGTAGGCCGCCAGCGCCGCCTTGTCGGCGTCGTAGCCGGCATAGGCCTTGCCCCAGTTGTAGAAGACGTTGGAGCGGAAATCGAAGAACGCCCCAACCGGGTCCTTGTCCGGCCCCGCGTAATTGCCGGGGCGCGGCATGCGGGCCATGTGGTTGGCCCACAGATTGTGGTGGAAGCTGATCTTGCTGCCGTCGCCGCCGCGGATCAGGCTGCCATAGCCGTGGTCGCCCTTGACGTGGATCGAGTGGGCCAGGCTCTCGGCGATGATCGACCACTGCACGGTCAGGTCATAGAAGCCCTGATCCGGACGGTCGTAGCGGGCCGAGGCCGACAGGGTCTCGTCCACCGACCAGCTGGCCGAGACGTGGTCCAGGATGATCCGCCGGCCGCCCGAGATCCAGATCGCGTCGCCCTCGACCTTGCTCTCCGCGCCCAGACGAGAGCGGATGAAGCGGATGACCACGTCGTCGGCCGAGACCACCAGGGTCTGATCGCGCAGGGTGACGCCGCCGCCGGGCGCGGTCTGGCCGGCGATGGTGATCTGGCCGTTGCTGATCTTCAGCTCGCGCTTGAGCTGGATCGTGCCGGCCACATCGAACACCACGGTGCGCGGGCCCGTGGCCTGGATCGCCGCGCGCAAGGAGCCGGGGCCGTCGTCGTTCAGGTTGGTGACGCGAAGAACGGCGCCGCCGCGTCCGCCGGCGCTGAACCGGCCTGCACCCTCGGCGCTCGGAAAGGCCAGGACGTCGGCGGCAAGGGCGGGCGCGGCCGCCAGGGTCAGGGCGAGTGCGCAGGCGGCGGCGCGAAGGTGGCGGCTGAGCATGGTCCATCCCCGTGAAGGCGGCGGTCTTTGCGCCGCTGCTAGGGAAGGGAAAATGCAGGTGGGAGCCGGCTTTGTCCACCGGTGTCATTCGCGCAGCCGCTCCATCCTCCTGTCATCCCGGAAGCGCTGGTGCTTGCCGCGGTCCCGGCTCTCCGCTGCGCTACGGCCGGGATGACAGGGAAAGATCGCGCCCCTAAATCCCCGGCTTCATGACGACATTCAGCGTCACCCGCGACTTGTCGCCGACCATCCGGTTGACGACCTCGACCTGATCGATCGCGCCCCTGGGCAGGACGGTCGGGTCGAAGTCGGCGGGCGGCGTCTCGCCGTTCAGCAGGACCGTGGTCTCGGGCGGCGTCAGCCGGCCGCGCACCTGAACGTGACCGTGATAGGTCGAGACCTGGCCGTCGGGAACCTTCAACTGGCCCTTGATCAGCTCGGCGTTGGTCACCCGGACATAGTCCGAGCGGATCTCGACATACTGGCCGCTCTTGCTGTCGCTGATGACCGTGCGGCTGGAGTTACGGCCCGCGCCATCGCCCTGCTGGGCCAGGGCGATGGAGCCGACGGTGGCCAAGGCCACGGCTAGCAGGCCGGCCAGGCCTAGCAGGAGACGACGCGCCAGGCCGGCGGGATCGCGGGGATCGGTGATGGCTTTCAGGCGCATGAGGGTGGGTCTCCTTCCCTTGCCGGTGAAGGCGGGATGCAGGGCGGGCGCGGCGCGCATGCGCAGCACGTCGATCAGGTTTTCGGCGTAGCTCCGGCGGATAGCCGGGCTGGCGCCGTCGAGGGCGAGGGCGTCGGCCAGCTCCTCCCGCGTGGCGGCGGCGCGGGCCCGCAGCACCGCGAACGGCGGGACCATCCAGAACAGGCCGCCCAGCAGGTGCTCGAACAAGAGCCGCCAATTGTCGCCGCGCTTCAGGTGGGCCAGCTCGTGGGCGCAGATCGGCACGAGGCGGTCGATGTCGAGCCGCGCGGCCAGGTCGGCGGGCAGCAGGATGACCGGCGTCGTCAGGCCCGCCAGCAGCGGCTGGTCGATCTGGTCGCTGACCTTGACCTCGGGCCGACCGGTGTCCAGGCGGCGAGCGGCGGCGCGGACGGTCAGGGCCAGGTCGTGCGAGACCGGGCGGGCGTCGCGGACCATCCGCTTCAGCTTGGCGTGGCCGATCGCCTGGCGGGCGGCGGCGACCGCCAGGCCGCCCAGGGCGCTGAGGATCAGGGCCGCGCCGACGATCTCGACGCCGTCGAAGCGCGACAGGGCCTGGGCTGACGCCGCGGTCATCGTCGCGCTGGCGACAGCCACGGTCTTCGAGGTCAGGGCCGCCTGGTAGACCGGCGCGGTGGCCGCCTCGGGCAGGGCCGAGACGCCGACCATCAGGGCCAGGGTCGCCGGTGGCAGGGCCAGCGCCAGGTTCCAGGCCCGCGCCCGAGGGGCGGGGTCGCCGGTCAGCCGGTCGGCCGCCTTGCCCAGCAGCCAGCCCAGCCCACTGGCGGGCCAGGCGGCGACCAGGCCGAGGGCGGCGGAAGCGAGCAGCGGGTTCATGGGACTCCTCCGCGAGAGCTTGAGCTTTACTGGGGCGCGCCGTTCAGCACGACATTGACCGCGATCTTGCCGTCGACGGTGATCCGCTGGTCGGTGATCTCGACCCGCTGGATGGCGCCGGCCTTCAGGTCGCTGGGCTGGAAGCCGGCGGCGGCGGGCCGGCCATTGACCATCAGGGTGACGTTCACCGGGTCCAACTTGCCCTTCACCGACACGTCGCCGAGGAACACCACCTGGCGCCGCGAGGGAGCCGACGTCTGCATATCGGACATGACCCTGATGAAGCCACGATCCGGGGCGGGCTGGGGATCCGGATGAGGATCGGGACGCGGATTGGGCTGTGGGTTCGGGCGCGGACTGGGCGTGGGATGCGGGTCCGGCATCGGCTGGGCGCGCTCGGCCTCGGCGGCTTCGGCGGCCGCCTAGGCCTGAGCGGCGGCCTCGGCGGCGGGCGCGGCCTCGGCGGCGGCTTGGGCGTGGGCCGCCTCGGCGACTTGGGCGACTCTCGCGGACATGGCGCGAGCCGCCTCCGCGCCGACAGCGTCCGTGGCCGCCTCGGCGGCCGCGGCGTCAGCGGCCTTCCGCGCGGTCTCGGCGGCCTCCGCGTGGGCATGAGGCGGGGCCAGGCGGCGGGCCTGGTCGGCCAGGGCCAGGGAGCCGGCGCCGGTCGCGACCGTCAGGACGCCGCCCAGGGCCAGGGCCAGGCCGACGCGGCCGAGCGAGGCGGCGCCGCGCGGCTGCAGGATGGCCGCCAAGCGCATGCGGACCAGGCTGCGGTCTCGCCCCGTGAACGCCGACTCGAAAGCCAGCTGGGGCGAGGGCAGGGCGTTCATCCGCAGGGCCTCGACCAGCACGCGGGCGTAGTCGCGGCGCGCCTCGGGTCCGGCGCCGTCCAGGGCGGCCAGGTCGCAGACCGCTTCGCGGGCGGCCAGCATCCGGCCGCGCAGGGCGGTGATCGGCGGCGTCAGCCAGAACAGGCCGGCCAGGGCCTCCTCGGCCGGGATTCGCCAGTTGTCGCCGCGGCGTAGGTGGGCCAACTCGTGGCCGCAGACCAGAGCCAGGCGCGCGGCGCCGGCGGTCTGCGCCAGGGCCTTGGGCAGCAGGATCACCGGACGGCGGGCGCCGGCCAGCAGCGGCTCGGCGATCGCGGCGCTGATCCGCACGCGCGGCGCCTTGACCCCCAGCCGCGCGGCGTGGAGGCGGACCGACTCGAGCAGGGCGTAGTCCTGGCAGGGTTCGGCGGCGGCGCGCACGGCGGCCAGCCGCCGGCGGCCCCGGTTCCAGCGCCAGCCGCGCGTCAGCAGGCCCGCCGCCGACAGGCCGACCAGGCCCCAGGCCAGGCCATGTGACAGGACCGGCGGCGGCGTCCAGGCCGGGACGGCGGGAGCGCCGGCCAGGTCCACGATTGCGACCACGCGCTGCGCGGCAGGCGGCGCCAGGCTCTCGGTCGCGGTTTTCGGCGACGTGGCGGGGGAGAAGGTCAGAGCCACGGTCGCGGCCAGGGCGGCGGCCGGCAGGGCGTAGGCCAGGCTCCAGGCGGCGGCGCGCGGCCGAGGATCGTCGGTCAGGCGTTCGACCAGGCGGCCGAGGCCGAAGCCCAGGGCGCCGACGGGCCAGGCGGCGACGAGGCCAAGGGCGGTGGAGGCGAGCAGCGGATGCATCACTTGGTCTCCCCAAGGGCGGACGACTTCGTGTTGAGCAGGGTCTCCAGCTCCTCGATCTCGGTCTCGGACAGGATCTGGCTGCCGGCGAAGGCCGAGGCGGGCAGGCGACCGTCGATCTCGAGCAGGCCGCGCAGGCGGTTCAGCACCCCGCCGATCACGTCGACCTTGGCCTTGTGGGCTTCGTAGACAGCCAGGCCGTGCACCGAGCGGCGGACCAGCAGGCCCTTGGCCACCATCCGCTCCAGCACCGTGCGGGTGGTCGAGGCGCTCCAACCCAGTTCCGGCTCGATCAGGGCCTGGGCCTCGCGGGCGCTCATCGCGCCGCCGCGCCAGAAGGCCTTCAGCACTTCCAATTCGAGGTCGGAAGGTTCGGTCATGGCGCTTGGAATCCCCGTGGGTTTCGAGTGGGATCTCGCTGATGTCGCGAGTACGCTACAAATGTAACGAGCTGGCGTCAAGCGTGGTGACCGCTGTTCTCTGATGACAGATGTGATTTGTTGAATTACATCTGTACATCTACCTGACGTTGGCGAGGCTCACCCATGGCGTCCGAGGACATCCAGATCGTCAAGCTGCCCATCGAGGAACCGGTTCGCCACCAGGTGCGGCGGGTGGCGCTGATCCTCGGCCTGACCGTGCTGGTCTGCGCCCCCGGCTTCGCGATGATCGCCCACGACCAGCAGTCCAAGCGCGCCGCGCTCGACGCCTTCTGGCGTGTCGAGGGGCGGCCCTGCGCGCCGCTGGCTCCCGAGCGCTTCCGGCGGGTGTCCGCGCGGGCCTCGGTCACGCCCTATGACGGCGCGCGCTATGAGCGCCACGGCGGGGCGATGACCTGCACCCATCGCACCGACGAGATCGGCGGGGTTCCGGTCCGCTATCCGGTCTGCAAGTTCGACTCGCCGGACTATCTGGGCGTGACGGCGGCCGGGCAGGAGCGGTTCTACGACCTGACCATGGGCCGCTCGGCGGCGGTTGGGGTGGTGAACGGCCAAGTGCGCTGCGTGGTGGCGCCGTCGTTCGAGATGTAGGGCGGGGGCTGAGCGCCCCCTCCGTCACGGCGCGTATTCGCGCCGCGCCACCTCCCCCGTTTCACGGGTGAGGAGGGTGTTGCTTCCTCCTCCCATGCGAAGCGGGGGAGGTGGATCGCTGCGGATACGCAGCGAGACGGAGGGGGCGTCCTTACCTCCCCTCTTGCGCTCTCGCCCATTCCATAGCTAGCTATATAGCGTGCTATGGAATGGAGGCGCGGCATGGAAGTCGATCTTCTTGCGGGGTTTGGCGTGGGCTTTCTGGGCAGCCGGCTCAAGCGGCTGGCCGAGCGGATGCAGGCCGACGCGGCCGAGGTGGCGCGGTCGCTGGGCCTGCCGGTGCAGCCGGCCCAGATGTCGCTGCTGATGACGATCCGCCTGCACGGCCCGACCACGGTCGGCGAGCTGGCCGAGCGCCTGCGATTGGCCCAGCCCACCGTCACCCGCGCCCTCGGGGCCCTGGAGCGCGAGGGTCTGGTCGAGGCCCGTCGTATTCCGGGCGACCAGCGCTCGAAGCGCCTGGCGCTGACCGACAAGGGCGCGGCCCTGATGGACCGCATCCAGACCTATCTGCTGCCCCGGATCGAGCCGGCCGCCGCCGAACTGGTCGCGGGGCTGTCGGGCGACTTCATGCAGGGCCTGGCCAAGGTCGAGGCGCGGCTGGACGAGGTCTCGCTGCTGACCCGGATCCAGGCGGTCGGCGCCCCGGCCATGTGGGTGCGCGACTTCTCCGACGACCTGGCCGAGGCGTTCTATCGGATCAACGCTGACTGGATCAGCGACATGTTCTCGCTGGAGCAGACCGACATCGACCTGCTGTCGAAGCCGCGCGAACTGATCCTCGACAAGGGTGGGGTGGTGCTGTTCGCCGAGACGCCGGACCTGGGCGTGGTCGGGACGGCGGCGCTGATGGTGTCCAAGGACGGCTGGGTCGAGCTGACCAAGATGGGCGTGACCCCGCAAGCGCGCGGCCGCAAGGTCGGCGAGTTCCTGCTGGCCAAGACCCTGGAGCGCGCCGCCAGCCTGGGCATGGACCTGGTCTATCTGCTGACCAACCAAAAGTGCGCGGCGGCCATCCACCTCTACGAGAAGCTGGGTTTCGTCCACGACGCCGAGATCATGCGGCTGTTCGGCTCGCGATACGAACGCTGCGACGTGGCGATGTCGTACCAGTCGACCAGGGACTAAAGGCCCCGCGCGCGGAGGCGGAAATTTTCTCGCCGCCTAAGCGGAGCCGTCGACGCGGTCGCGCGTTTTGGCCAGGTTGGCACGGGGCTCAACCATGGCGCGACGGAATCTCCACGGACTGGAACTGCACGACCGGGGGCGGACCTTTCTGCTGACCCCGACCTCGTGGATGCGGCCTGGCAGCTGTCGGCCGCTGTCGTGGGCCGACGTCCTGGACCTATGGGAGACCCTGTGGCTGAGCCCGTCCAGCCTGCAGGAGCTGCGGCTGTTCTGGGCCCGCCAGCGTCCGGCCGAAGCCTGCCGGGCGGTCACCCGCATGTCGGACGCCGAGCTCAGGAGAGCGATCCTGGCGATGCTGCGCGGCGGCCACGCGACCTTGGGCGTGCGTGCGGGCGGGGTGACGGCCGAGCAGCTGAAGGCGATCATGCCGAACGCCCTGCTGTCCGACATCAACGCGGCGCTGGGACCGCTGAACACCGCCATGGACAAGCACGGCATCGACAGCGCCCCCAAGCGCGCGGCCTTCCTGGCCCAGCTGACCATCGAGTCCCAGCAGCTGTCGCACACGGTCGAAAGCCTGCGCTACACCCACGCCGAGCGGCTGAAGGACGTCTTCGGCTCGAAGTATTTCCCGACCGTCGACTCCGCCAAACCCTATGTGAAGAACGCCGAGAAGCTGGCGAACTACGTCTATGGTTCGAAGAACGGCAACAACCAGCCGGGCGACGGCTGGGCCTATCGCGGGCGCGGCTACATCCAGGTGACCGGCCGGGCGAACTATCGCGACGTCGGCTACGAGGCCAATCCGGACGCGCTGCTGACCCCGGCCGGCGCGGCCGATTCCGCCGCCGCCTACTGGGAGAAGCGCAAGCTGAACGAGGCTTCGGCGACGTGGCTCGAGCGCCCGGCGTTCGACCTGGTGACCAAGAAGGTCAACGCTAAGAAGCTGGAGGCGACCGCGCGGTGGCAGGCGTATCTCCGCGCCAAAAAAGCCTTGTCGCCCAAATAGAAATCCGCCTCCTATTCCATCGAACCCACGGAGCCGTCGCATGGCCGTTCGTCCAATCTCCGCGCTCGTCCTGTTGGCCGTGCTGGCCGGCTGCGGCCAACGCCAGGCGGCGGCGGAGTCGAACGCGCGGCCCGAGACCGGGGCGGTCCGCGCTGACCGCGCCGCCGACGCGGGACCGCGCTGCGGGCCGGGCGAGCGGCCGGTCTATGTTTGTCCGTTCAAGCAGAAGAGGGTGTCGGTCTGCGCGACCGATCGCACGGCGACCTATCGCTATGGGCCGGCCGGCAAGACGGACCTGACGATCACCACCAACGGCGCCGACGGGCGCGGCCATCTGGGCACGGTGCGAGGGCCGGGCCGGGGCGGTGAGCAGACCAGCCTGCGGTTCTCCAACGGCGGCTACGAGTACATCGTCTATTCGGCCATCGGCGGCACGGACACCGCCGTCCCGGGGCGTCAATGGTCCGGGCTGGTGGTCATGAAGGGCGCGAACGAGGTCTCCAGCGCCGAATGTCCCGCCCGCGGCCCGGCCCAGCGGTTCACGCTGGACACCGCGCCGTCCTTTCTCCCGCGCGAGGACAATCCCGACTACGAGGCCTTCTTCTAGTCCACCCTGGCCAGCACGGCCCGGATCGTCTCGACCATGCGGTCGATGTGCGCCTTCTCCAGGATCAGCGGCGGCGACAGGGCGATGATGTCGCCCGTGACGCGGATCAGCAGGCCTTCGTCGAAACAGGTCTCGAACACCTCCATGGCCCGCGCCGTGGCGGCGCCGGGGCGCGGCTCCAGCTCGATGCCGGCGACCAGGCCCAGGTCGCGGATGTCGATCACGTGGCGGGCGTCGGCCAGGCTGTGCATGGCCTCGCGCCAATAGCCCTCGATCCCGGCGGCGCGGGCGAACAGGTCGTCCTCCTGATAGGTCTCAAGCGTCGCGATCCCGGCGGCGCAGGCTAGCGGATGGGCCGAATAGGTGTAGCCGTGGAACAGCTCGATCGGCGCGTCGGCCCCTTCCAGCAGGCTGTCGTAGATCCTGGTCGAAGCCGCCACCGCGCCGCAAGGGACGGTGGCGTTGGTCAGGCCCTTGGCTATGCACATCAGGTCCGGGGTGACGCCGAACCGGTCGGCCGCGAACGGCGCGGCCAGCCGTCCGAAACCGGTGATCACCTCGTCGAAGATCAGCAGGATGTCGTGCTTGTCGCAGATCGCCCGCAGGCGCTCCAGATAGCCCTTGGGCGGGATCAGCACGCCCGTCGATCCGGCCACCGGCTCGACGATCACGGCGGCGATGTTGGAGGCGTCGTGCAAAGCCACGATCCGCTCCAGGTCGTCGGCCAGCTGAGCGCCGTGCTCGGGCTGGCCCTGGGCGAACAGGTTGCCGGGTACGCCGTGGGTGTGGGGCAGGTGGTCGACGCCGGTCAGCAGCGAGCCGAAATACTTGCGGTTGGTCGGGATGCCGCCGACGGAGATGCCGCCGAAGCCGACGCCATGATAGCCGCGCTCGCGGCCGATCAGCCGGGTCTTGGTCCCCTTGCCCCGGGCGCGGTGGTAGGCCAGGGCGATCTTCAGGGCGGTGTCGACCGCCTCCGAACCGCTGTTGGTGAAGAAGATCCGGTCCAGACCCTTGGGCGTCACCTGGGCCAGGCGCGAGGCGAACTGGAAGGCCAGCGGGTGGCCCATGTTGAAGCAGGGGGCGTAGTCCATTTCGGCCGCCTGCTTCTGGATCGCCTCACGGATCCGGGGGCGATCGTGGCCGGCGTTGACGCACCAGAGGCCGGCGGTGGCGTCCAGCACCTCGCGGCCCTCGGGCGTCTTGTACAACATGCCGCTGGCCGACGAGAGCATCCGCGGCTGGCTCTTGAACCGCCGGTTCGGCGTGAACGGCATCCAGAAGGCGTCGAGATCGTTGGCGCTGGGCATGCGGAGGTCCTTGACGAGGCCTTGCATTGTGATCGCAATTTCGCCTCTCTCGTAAAGAGAACTTTTCATCCGACCTCCCCGGCGAAAGCCGGGGCCCAGATGGAGGAGCGCTGGAGTGGGTTCCAGAAACGCGGCGTCGATCCCGTCAGCCCAAGCGCCATGGGATCTGGATCCCGGCTTTCGCCGGGAAGGTCGGAAGAAGAGGGGGAGAGCATGAAGCAAGCCCGCAAACCCCTGGCCGACTCCCCCGCCGTCCACGACCAGGTCTACGACTCCATCCGCCAGGCGCTGATCACCGGCCGGATCGCGCCGGGCAAGGGCGTGTCCTTGCGCACCCTGGCCGCCGAGCTCGGGGTCAGCCCGATGCCGGTGCGCGATGCGGTCCGCCGCCTGGTCGCCGAGCGGGCCCTGGCGATCAATCCGGCCAACAAGCGGTTGTCCGTCCCCTCCCTGACCGCCGACCGGCTGGAGCAGCTGTCCCTGGCCCGGCTGTGGGTCGAGCCCGAGCTGGCGGCCAGAGCCGTCACGAGGGCCGCGACCCAGGTCGACGCCGGCCTGATCCGCCAGCTGCAGGCGATCGACGCCGAGGTCGACGAGGCCCTGCGGCTGGGCGACGTCGACCGCTACATGACCGCCAACCATGCCTTCCATTTCGCCCTCTACGAACGAGCCGGGGCCGAGGTGCTGCTGTCGATGGCCGGCGGCCTGTGGCTGCAGATCGGACCGTTCATGCGGGTGGTGTTCGGCCGGGTCGGGGCCGACGGCCTGGTCGCCGACCGCCACGCCGAAGCCATCGAGGCGCTGAAGGCCAAGGACGCGGACGGCGCCCGCCGGGCCATCGCCGCTGACCTGTCCGAGGGCATGGACAAGATGCGCGCGGCCGTGGGGACCGACGCATGAGTCGGGTGCTTGACACTTCCGCCGATGGCGCGAACTGTGATCACAATCCTCCGGATCTCCTCGCGTGACCTTGCCCGCCGACATCACCGAGCGTCTCACGCGTCTGGCCCTGCCCGGCCGGGCGGTGATCGACGGCGCGCTGGTCGAGGCCGCCTCGGGCGCGACCTTCCACAACATCTCGCCACGTGACGGCCAGGTGCTGAACCCGGTGACCGCCTGCCAGACGCAGGACGTCGAGCGGGCTATCGCCAGCGCCCGCGCCGCCTTCGAGGACGGCCGCTGGCGCGACCTGGGGCCCCGCCAGAAGAAGAAGGTCCTGTTCCGCCTGGCCGAGCTGATGGAGCGCGACGCCGAGGACCTGGCCCTGCTGGAAAGCCTGGACGTCGGCAAGCCGATCTCCGACGCCCGCAACGTCGACATCCCGCTGGCGATCGGCACGTGCCGTTGGTACGCCGAGGCGCTGGACAAGGTCTATGGCGAGGTCGGCGCGTCGCCGGTCGACCGCCTGAGCTACGCGGTCCACGAGCCGCTGGGCGTGATCGGCGCGATCGTGCCGTGGAACTTCCCGCTGCACATGGCGATGTGGAAGGTCGCGCCGGCCCTGGCCATGGGCAATTCGGTGGTCCTCAAGCCCGCCGAGCAGTCGCCGCTGACGGCGCTGAAGCTGGGCGAGCTGGCCCTGGAAGCGGGGCTCCCGGCGGGCGTGCTGAACGTCGTCCCCGGCCTGGGCGGCGTGGCCGGCGAGGCCCTGGCCCTGTCGATGGACGTCGACATGATCGCCTTCACCGGCTCGGGCCCGGTCGGCCGCAAGCTGATGGAATACTCCGCTCGCTCGAACCTGAAGCGGGTCAGCCTGGAGCTGGGCGGTAAGTCGCCCCAGATCGTGTTCGCCGACTGTCCCGACCTGGACGCCGCCGCCCAGGCCGCGGCCTGGGCCGTGTTCTATAACCAGGGCGAGGTCTGCACCGCCGCCTCGCGCCTGCTGGTCGAGGCCTCGATCAAGGACGCCTTCCTCGAGCGGGTCGTCGCCGTGGCCAAGGCCATGGTGGTCGGCGACCCGCTGGACCCGGCCACCCAGTTCGGGGCCATGGTCAGCGAGCGGCAGATGAACACCGCCCTCGACTATATCGCCACCGCCGACAGCCAGGGCGCGCGGCGCGTGCTGGGCGGCCAGCGGATCCGCCAGGAGACCGGCGGCTTCTATGTCGAACCGACCATTTTCGACCGCCTCGACCCCGACCACACCCTGGCCCGCGAGGAGGTGTTCGGGCCGGTGCTGGGGGTGATGAGCTTCGACGGCGAGGACGAAGCCTTGGCCCTGGCCAATGACACCGTCTACGGCCTGGCCGCCGGTCTCTGGACGTCCGACATCAACCGCGCCCTGCGCGGCGCGCGGCGGCTGAAGGCGGGCCTGGTCTGGGTCAACGGCTGGGACGCCTGCGACATCACCATGCCGTTCGGCGGCTTCAAGCAGTCCGGCTTTGGCCGTGACCGCAGCCTTCACGCGTTGCACGAGTACGCCGACCTGAAGTCGGTGTCCGTGACGCTGAGGTAGCCGCAAATGACCCTGAACCTTGTCGAAACCGAAGCCTTCATCGATGGCCTCTGGATCGAAGGCGCCGCGACCTTCGAGGTGTCGAACCCGGCCGACGGGACGGTGATCGCCCAGGTCGCCGACCTGGGACCTGGCGAGACGCGGGTGGCGATCGAGGCCGCGCATCGGGCCTTCCCGACCTGGGCGGCCAAGACCGCCAAGGAGCGCGGGGTGATCCTGCGCCGGTGGAGCGACCTGATGCTCGCCCACACCGAGGACCTGGCCCGACTGATGACCGCCGAGCAGGGCAAGCCGCTGGCGGAGTCGCGCGGCGAGGTGGCCTATGGCGCGGCGTTCATCGACTGGTTCGCCGACGAGGCCAAGCGCGCCTACGGCCACACCATCCCGACGCCGATGCCGGGCAAGCGCCTGGCCTCGATCAAGCAGCCGGTCGGCGTCTGCGCCGCCATCGCGCCGTGGAACTTCCCGATCGCCATGATCACCCGCAAAGTCGGCCCGGCCCTGGCCGCCGGCTGCACGGTGGTGGTCAAGCCGGCCGCCGAGACGCCGCTGTGCGCCCTGGCCATCGCTCGGCTGGCGGTCGAGGCCGGCGTGCCGGCCGGCGTGTTGAACGTGGTCACCGGCAGGGATTCCAGCGCCATCGGCAAGGCCCTGTGCGACGACAGCCGGGTGCGGAAACTGTCGTTCACCGGTTCGACGCCGGTCGGCAAGATCCTCTACGCCCAGTGCGCCGGCACGATGAAGAAGCTCAGCCTGGAGCTGGGTGGCAACGCGCCGTTCATCGTCTTCGACGACGCCGACCTCGAGGCCGCGGTCGACGGCGCCATCGCCAGCAAGTACCGCAACACCGGCCAGACCTGCGTCTGCGCCAACCGCCTGCTGGTCCAGGCCGGGATCCACGACGCCTTCGTCGCGCGCCTGGCCGAGAAGGTCGCGGCGATGAAGGTCGGACCCGGCACGGGCGAAGGCGTCACCATCGGTCCGCTGATCAACGACAAGGCCATCGTCAAGGTCGAGAGCCTGGTGCGCGAAGCGGTCTCGGCCGGGGCCAAGGTGGTGACCGGCGGGCAACGTCACGACCTGGGCGGGCTGTTCTACCAACCCACCGTCCTGACCGACGCCACGCCCGACATGCGGCTGTTCCAGGAGGAGATCTTCGGCCCGGTCGCCCCGGTCGTGAAGTTCCACACCGAGGCGCAGGCGATCGAACTGGCCAACGCCACGCCCTTCGGTTTGGCTGCGTATTTCTACAGCCGCGACGTCGGCCGCTGCTGGCGCGTGGCCGAGGCGATCGAGGCGGGCATGGTGGGGATCAACGAGGGGCTGATCTCGACCGAGGTGGCGCCGTTCGGCGGCGTCAAGGAGTCGGGGTTGGGTCGCGAGGGGTCTTCCGAGGGCTTGGACGAGTATTTCGAGACCAAGTACCTGTGCTTTGGCGGGGTCGGATGATCGCCGAACTCACCCGAACCCTCCCCGACCTCCTCGCCAACGAGCGCGCCCGCTTCGTCGCCGAGCACCCGCGCTCGATCGCCATGGCCAAGGCCGCTTCGGCCGTCTGGCGCGGCGGGGCGCCGATGCACTGGATGAACGACTGGGCCAGCCCCAGCCCGATCTTCGCCGCGCAAGGCGTGGGAGCCCAGGTCACCGACGTCGATGGCAGGCTCTATGACGACTTCTGCCTGGGCGACACGCCGGCCATGTTCGGCCACGGCGACGCCTCGGTGGCCGCCGCCATCGCTGACCAGGCTAGGCGCGGGACGGGCTTCATGCTGCCGACCGCCTCGGCGGTGATCGTCGGCAAGCTGCTGGCCGAGCGCTTCGGCCTGCCGCTGTGGCAGACGGCGACCACGGCCAGCGACGCCAACCGCGCGGCGATCCGCTGGGCGCGGGCGGTGACCGGACGTCCGGTGATCCTGGTGTTCGACGGCTGCTATCACGGCATGGTCGACGATGCGTTCGTGGTGCTGAAGGACGGCGCAAGCGTCATGAAGCCGGGCCTGGTGGGTCAGGTCCATGATCTCACCGCCACCACCCGCGTGGTCCCGTTCAACGATCTCGAAGCGCTGAAAGCGGCCTTGGCGCCGGGCGACGTCGCCGCCGTGCTGGCCGAGCCGGTGATGACCAATTGCGGGATGATCCTGCCCGAGCCCGGCTTCCACGACGCCCTGCGCGAACTGACCCGCGCGGCCGGGACCCTGCTGGTCATCGACGAGACCCACACGATCTCGACCGGTCCCGGTGGCTATACCCGCGCCCACGGCCTGGAGCCCGACGTCTTCGTGCTGGGCAAGGCCGTGGCCGGCGGCATCCCCGCCGCCGTCTGGGGCGTGACCGCCGAGCTCTCGGCGCGGATGGACGAAGCCCAGGCGCGGATCGGACCGGGCCAGTCAGGGATCGGCACCACGCTATCCGGAAACGCCCTGGCCATGGCCGCCATGCGGGCCATGCTGTCCGAGGTGATGACCGACGCGGCCTATGCCCGGATGCTGGCCGGGGCCGCGCGGCTGGTGGCCGGCCTGCGCGGCGTGATCGCGGCGCGAAGGCTGACCTGGTCGGTGGTCCATGTCGGGGCCCGCGTCGAGCTGGTCTTCGCCGACCCGCCGCCAAAGGACGCCGCCGCCATGCGGAAAATACTGGACCAGGATGCGGTCGAAGCGCTGCATCTGTGGCTGATCAACCGAGGGGTGCTGATCGCGCCCTTCCACAACATGATGCTGGTCTCGCCCGTCACCGACGACGCGGCGATCGACCGGCTGGTCGCGGCCATCGATGGGTTCGCGATCGCGATGGGGGAGATGGGATGAGTTTTTCGCGGGTGCAGCGCCCCCTCCGTCTCGATGCGTATCCGCATCGATCCACCTCCCCCGTTTCACGGGTGAGGAGGGTGAGTTTCATCCTCCCCCGTGAAACGGGGGAGGGGGACCGCGAAGCGGTGGAGGGGGCGTCCGCATGAGCCAGGTCGCCGACATCCAGGAATGCCGCGACTTCCTCGCCGCCCATCCGCAGGTGAAGTTCGTCGAGGTGTTCTTCACCAGCATGACCGGCGTGCCGCGCGGCAAGCGGCTGCGGGTGCATGAACTGGAGGCGATCTACGACTACGGCCGCTTCCTGCCCGGCTCCATCCTGGTGGTCGACACCACCGGGGCCGACTGCGAGGACACCGGCCTGGTCTGGGAGGACGGCGACGCCGACCGCCGGGCGCGGCCCGTGCCCGGCACGCTCACCCTCGCGCCGTGGCTGGGTCCCGACGTCGCCCAGGTGATGCTGTCGCTGTACGAGCTGGACGGGACGCCCAACGACCTCGACCCCCGCCACGTGCTGCAGCGGGTGCTGGACCGCTACGCCGCCGACGGCCTGACGCCGGTCGCGGCCTGCGAGCTGGAATATTATCTGGTCGACCAGCAGCGCGGCCCGCGCGGCGAGCTGATGCCGGCGAAGTCCGCGCAGACCGGCCAGCATCCGACCGGCATCCAGGTCTATGGCCTGCCGGAACTGGAGGCCCACGCCCCGTTCCTGCGCGAGCTGTGGGACACCGCCGACGTGCTGGGCGTGCCGCTGGAAGGCGCGATCTCGGAGTTCGCTCCGGGCCAGGTCGAACTGACCCTGAAGCACAAGCCTGACGCCCTGCGGGCCGCCGACGACGCGGTGCTGTACAAGCGCGCCGCCAAGGGCGTGGCCCTGCGCCACGGCTGCGAGGCGACCTTCATGGCCAAGCCGTGGAGCGATCGGGCCGGCAACGGTTTCCACGTCCATCTCAGCGTCAATGACGCGGCCGGCAATAACCTGTGCGCCGCCGAGGACCTCGAGGGCTCGGCCCTGCTGAAACACGCCATCGGCGGCATGAAGGCGCTACTGGGTGAGGCCATGGCGATCCTGGCGCCCAACGCCAACAGCTATCGCCGCTTCAAGGCCAACAGCTATGCGCCGGTGGCCCCGACCTGGGGCGTCAACAACCGCACGGTCAGTCTGCGTGTCCCGGCCGGTCCGCCGCCCACCCGCCACGTCGAGCACCGCGTGGCCGGGGCCGACGCCAATCCGTACCTGGTGATGGCCGTGCTGCTGGCCAGCGCTCACCACGGCCTGACCAACAAGCTCGATCCCGGCCCGGCCGTGATCGGCGACGGCTATGCGGCGGCGGCCAAGGAGAACATCCGGCTGCCGTCCAACTGGTTCGCGGCGGTCGATCTGTTCGAGCGATCGGCCGTGCTGCGCGACTATCTCGGCGACCGCTTCGTGGACATGTTCGTCTCGGTCAAGCGCACGGAACAGGCGCGGTTCTTCGAGGTCGTCACCGAACTGGATTTCGATTGGTATCTCCGCAACGCCTGAAGGCTGAGTAGCCGCCTAGGGCAAGGCATCGCACGGAACACGAGGGAGTTTCGAATGAGCGGATACAGGAACGGCGGGGCCTCGCGGCGCTCGCTTCTCACGGCCTTCGGCGCGGCGGCCATTGGCCTGTCGTTCACCGCCTGCGGCCAGAAACCCAAGCTGGAGCCCGGCCAGGAAGAGCCCAAGCTGAACTTCTACAACTGGGACACCTATATCGGCGAAACCACCCTGGGCGACTTCAAGAAGGCGTCCGGCGTCGACGTGAACATGAGCCTGTTCGCGACCAACGACGAGCTGTTCGCCAAGCTGAAGGCGGGCAATCCAGGCTTCGACGTCATCGTGCCGTCGAACGAGTTCGTCACGCGGATGAGCCAGGCCGGCATGCTGGAGCCGCTGGACCACGCCAAGATCCCGAACCTGAAGAACGTCGACCCGTCGTTCCTGAACCCGGACTTCGACCCGGGCCGCAAGTACTCGATGCCCTACACCTGGCTGCTGCTGGGCATCGGCTATCGCAAGAGCAAGGTCGACGGCGTGCCCGACAGCTGGAAGTGGCTGTTCGACAGCGACAGGTACAAGGGCAGCATCGCCCTGCTGTCGGAAAGCGCCGACCTGGTGCGCCTCTGCGCCAAGTATCTGGGCCACTCGGTCAACGACATCCCGGCCGACATGATCCCCAAGATCGAGCAGATGCTGATCAAGCAGAAGCCGTTCGTGAAGGCGTTCCACGACGACAACGGCCAGGACCTCTTGGTCTCCAAGGAGGTCGACCTCGTCCTCGAATACAACGGCGACATCGCCCAGGTGATGAAGGACGACCCGGACATCGGCTTCGTGGTGCCCAAGGAAGGGTCCTTGATCAACTCCGACACCCTGTGCATCCCCAAGGGCGCGCCGCGGCCGAACAACGCCCACGCGTTCATCAACTATCTGCTGGACGCCCAGGCGGGGGCTGAGATCACCAAGACGATCCTCTACCCGACCCCCAACGCGGCGGCCAAGGCGCTGATGCCGGCCAGCTACCGTGAAAACCCGGTGATCTTTCCGCCCGCCGACGTGATGGCCAAGTGCGAGTACGGCGCCTTCGAGGGGGCCCAGAAGGCCAGCCTCTACGAGGAAGTCATCACGCGGGTGCGGGCGGCTTAGGGACGGGTGATTTCTCCTCCCCCGCGATGCGGGGGAGGTGGCCCGGAGGGCCGGAGGGGGCCAGCACGGCCGATCTCCAGCTCGCCCCCTCAGTCGCTCCGCGACAGCTCCCCCGCATCGCGGGGGAGCAGATTCAGGAACGGGGATCTCGATGGAGCAATCCTGGAAACAGGCCAAAGCCGTCTTCGCCGCGGCGCTGGGACCGCCGCTGGTGTGGCTGGCGCTGTTCTTCCTGGCGCCGATGGCGATCGTCTGGGCCTACAGCTTCGGCCACAACGAAGGCCTGACGCAGATCGCCATCAGCGGCACCTTCGCCAACTACGCGCGGGCGATCGAGCCGCTGTATCTGAAGATCTTCCTGAAGTCGGCCTGGGTGGCCGGCCTGACCACGGGCCTGTGCCTGGTGCTGGGTTTCCCGGTGGCCCTGGCCATCACCTTCGCCTCCGACAAGGCCAAGACCTGGCTGTTGCTGCTGATCATGCTGCCGTTCTGGACCAACCTGCTGATCCGCACGTACGCCCTGATCGCCGTGCTGCGCACCGAGGGCTACATCAACCAGAGCCTGGAATGGCTGTGGAAGGGCGGCAGCGGTTTCGCGGCGATGGTCGGGCTGCAGCCGCTGGGCGACTTCCAGCCGCTGGAACTGCTGCACAACAATTTCGCGGTGATCCTGGGCCTCGTCTACGTGCACCTGCCGTTCATGGTGCTGCCGCTCTATTCGGCCCTGGACCGCCTGGACAAATCGCTGCTGGAGGCCAGCCTCGACCTTGGGGCCGGGCACATGCGGACCCTGTTCAAGGTGGTCGTGCCCCTGGCCCTGCCGGGCATCGCCTCGGGGATCCTGATCACCTTCATCCCGGCCCTGGGCGCCTATCTGACGCCGGACCTTTTGGGCGGTCCCGACAGCCAGATGATCGCCAACATCATCGAGCGCCAGTTCAAGCGCGCCAACGACTGGCCGTTCGGCGCGGCCATGTCGTTCGTGCTGATGTACCTGACCTTCATCGCCATCGCGATCCAGGCGCTGCTGGCCAAGCGGACGCCGGAGGCAAGGGGATGATCGTGTTGTTCGGAACCCTGACGCCCCCTCCGTCACGGCGCGTATTCGCGCCGCGC
Source organism: Caulobacter sp. P4_E5 (assembly GCF_056401555.1). Classification (NCBI taxonomy): domain Bacteria; kingdom Pseudomonadati; phylum Pseudomonadota; class Alphaproteobacteria; order Caulobacterales; family Caulobacteraceae; genus Caulobacter; species Caulobacter sp. P4_E5. Next base: position 86,233 of record NZ_JBFUJD010000006.1, on the reverse strand, counting down.
CACCTCCCCCGTTTCACGGGTGAGGAGGATGCGGTTTCCTCCTCCCATGCGAAGCGGGGGAGGTGGATCGCTGCGGATACGCAGCGAGACGGAGGGGGCGCTCGATGACCCGCAAATCCCCCCCCGGTCCCCTCGAATACCTCCGCCGCTGGCCGATGCAGGCCTGGCTGGCGATGGTTGGGATCTTCCTCTACGCGCCGCTGGTCGCCCTGATGGTGTTCAGCTTCAACGACAGCCGGCGCAACATCGTCTGGCAGGGCTTCACGCTCAAATATTACGACAAGCTGTTCAACGACTCCGCCCTTCTGGAGGCGTTCGGCAACAGCCTGACGATCGCGGCGGCGTCGACGGTGATCAGCCTGGTGCTGGGGGCTTCGGCCGCCCTGGTGCTGTGGCGGTTCCGCTTCCCCGGCAAGACCGTGCTGGACGGGGCTCTGGCCCTGCCGATCGTGGTGCCCGAGATCTGCATGGGCGTGGCCATGCTGGTGTTCTTCGCCAAGGTCATGCCCTGGCCGCAGGGGATGGTCTGGCCGCTGAACCTGGGGGCGATCATCATCGCCCACGTCTCGTTCTCGTTCCCGTTCGTGGCGGTAGTCGTGCGGGCCCGCATGGCCAGCTTCAACCGCGAGATGGAGGAAGCCGCCCGCGACCTGGGGGCCGGCGAGTTCCGCACCATCCGCGACGTGATCCTGCCGCACATGGCCCCGTCGCTGGTGGCCGGGGCGTTGCTGGCCTTCACGCTGAGCCTGGACGACTTCGTCATCACCTTCTTCACCGCCGGGCCCGACACGGTGACCTTCCCGGTGAAGGTCTATTCGATGGTCCGCTTCTCGGTGACGCCGGAGGTCAACGCGGCCTCGACGGTGCTGATCGTGCTGACCGTGCTGCTGACCGCGGCGGCGTTGAAACTGCAGGGGGATCCCGCCGCGACGGCGGGTCATGGGGGCGAGAAGTCGTGAGCGAACCGAAACCCATCATCACCTTCGAGAACATCACCAAGCGCTTCGGCAAGATGGTGGCCGTCGACAACGTCTCGCTGACCATCAACGAAGGCGAGTTCTTCTCGCTGCTGGGGCCGTCGGGCTGCGGCAAGACCACCCTGCTGCGGATGCTGGCCGGCTTCGAGACCCCGACCGAGGGGCGGATCCTGATCGACGGCCAGGACATCTCCAACGTGCCGCCCAACAAGCGGCCGGTGAACATGGTGTTCCAGTCCTACGCCGTGTTCCCGCACATGACCGTGGCCGACAACGTCGCCTACGGCCTGGTGGTCGACAAGGTGGCCAAGGCCGAACGCGACCGGCGGGTCGACGAGGCGCTGGAGCTGGTGCAGCTGGGGGGCCTCGGCCATCGCAAGCCCGACCAGCTGTCGGGCGGCCAGCGCCAGCGCGTGGCCCTGGCCCGGGCGCTGGTGAAACGTCCCCGGGTGCTGCTGCTGGACGAGCCGCTATCGGCCCTGGACGCCAAGCTGCGCGAGCAGATGCGCACCGAGCTGTGCACCCTGCAGGAGAAGGTCGGGATCACCTTCATCATGGTCACCCACGACCAGGACGAAGCCCTGGCCCTGGCCTCGCGCTGCGCGGTGATGAGCCGGGGCGTGCTGCAGCAGGTGGCCACGCCCAGCGACCTCTACGAGTTCCCCAACAGCCGCTTTGTGGCCGACTTCATCGGCAGCGTGAACCTGTTCGAGGGGGTGCTGGCCGTGGACGAGCCCAGCCACGCGGTGATCCGCTCGCCGGACCTGCCGGTCGATATCTTCCTGGACCACGGCGTCACCGGCGCGCGCGGCGGCACGGTCTGGGCGGCGATCCGGCCCGAGAAGATCGAGCTGCACAAGAAGGCCGGCGACGAACCGCCCAACCTCGGCGACTGCCCGAAAGGCACGAACGCGGTGGCGGGCGTCATCAAGCACGAGGCCTATCTGGGCGGCCAGTCGACCTACGAGGTCGAGATCGGCTCGCCTCCCACTGGGGGCCGCCGGATCAAGGTCCACCGCTCGAACCTGACCCGCTGGGACCAGGAGGATTTCAAGCTGGGCGAGACGGTGTGGCTGTGCTGGCACGCGTGTTCGCCGGCGGTGTTGTTGTCGTGACCCACTTGCCCCCTCCGCGCTTCGCGCTCCTCCCCCGGAGGGGGAAGAAGGATCCTTCCGCCCGCCTTTGGGGGCGGACGATCGCGCAGCGATCCGGTGGGGGGAGCGAAGCGACCAGAAGAAAAGACCGAGGAGCCCACCGATGACCGTCCCGATCCGCAACCACGACATCGCCGAGCTCCGACGCCTGGACCTGGCCCACCACCTGCCGGCCCAGGCCGATCACAAGGTCATCGCCGAGTTGGGCGGCAGCCGGATCATCACCCGGGCCGACGGGGTCTACATCCACGACGGTGACGGCCATCAGATCCTCGACGGCATGGCCGGCCTGTGGTGCGTCAATGTCGGCTATGGCCGCACCGAGCTGGCCGACGCCGCCTACGAGCAGATGCTGGAGCTGCCGTACTACAACACCTTCTTCAAGACCGCGACGCCGCCGACCGTGACCCTGGCGGCCAAGATCGCGCAGAAGATGGGCGGCCATCTGAGCCACGTGTTCTTCAACTCGTCGGGCTCCGAGGCCAACGACACGGTCTTCCGTCTGGTCCGCCACTTCTGGAAGCTGAAGGGCCAGCCAAGCCGCACGGTCTTCATCAGCCGCTGGAACGCCTATCACGGCTCGACCGTGGCCGGCGTCTCGCTGGGCGGCATGAAGCACATGCATGTGCAGGGCGACCTGCCGATCCCGGGGGTCGAGCACGTCATGCAGCCCTATCCGTTCGGCGACGGCTTCGGCGAGGATCCGGCCGCCTTCCGCGACCGCGCGGTCCAGGCGATCGAGGACAGGATCCTGGAGGTCGGCCCCGAGAACGTCGCGGCCTTCATCGGCGAGCCGGTGCAGGGGGCGGGCGGGGTGATCATCCCGCCGGACGGCTACTGGCCGGCGGTCGAGGCCCTGTGCCGCAAGTACGGGATCCTGCTGGTCTGCGACGAGGTGATCTGCGGTTTTGGACGGCTGGGCCAGTGGTTCGGCCACCAGCACTACGGGATCAAGCCGGACCTGATCGCCATGGCCAAGGGCCTGTCGTCCGGCTACCTGCCGATCTCGGCCGTCGGGGTCGCCGACCACATCGTCGCCGAGCTGCGCGAGAAGGGCGGCGACTTCATCCACGGCTTTACCTATTCGGGCCACCCGACCTGCGCGGCCGTGGCGCTGAAGAACATCGAGATCATCGAGCGCGAAGGCCTGGTCGAGCGCACCCGCGACGACACCGGGCCCTACCTGGCCAAGGCGCTGGCCAGCCTGAACGACCATCCGCTGGTCGGCGAGACCCGTTCGCTGGGCCTGATCGGCGCTGTCGAGATCGTCCGCGAAAAGGGGACCAACCATCGCTTCCTCGACAAGGAGGGCGAGGCCGGGCCGATCGTGCGGGACCTATGCATCCAGAACGGTCTGATGGTCCGCGCCATCCGCGACAGCATCGTCTGCTGCCCGCCGCTGATCATCACCCACGCCGAGATCGACAAACTGGTCGCCATCATCCGCCAGTCCCTGGACGCGGCCGAGCCCGTGCTGCGGGCCTTGAAGCCGGAGGCGGTGTCATGAGGTTAAGTGGGGCGACGGGCGTTGTGCCGGACGCTGCCTATGACGACCCGATCACCGACCACGCGATAGCGCAGCGCATAGGGAGGGACGGCCACGATTTCGCGACGCCCTCGGGTGCTCGTGCGGCCACGTTCCGGATGGTCAGCCAGGCGCTCGCCAGCAGCCAGCAGTCTTTGGCCAAGGCGTTGGGCGGCCAGGGGACGCGACTGGTTGAAGACGTAGGCGACGATGTTGTCGATGTCGGCCAGTGCTTGGTCGGTCCAGATTACTTGCGCCACGAATATGGCGTGGGGAGTTGGTGGGGCGTCCCCAAGGATTTTAGCCACTCCACCACGCGTTCATGGGGGACAACTCTGCCGGCCGCTAGATCGGCGTCCGCCGCCGCATCAGCCGCCAACTCGGCTTCGTCTTCCTCGTCAAAGATGTCGGGTTCCGGCTCGGCCATGCCCTACGATACCAGAAACCTTTCGAGAACAAACCGAGAAAAACCGAGCTTTTGGAGCGTCGCATGAAGCCCAAGCACAACAAGGCCAAGCGCGAGACCACGCTCAATCGGGGCGTCTCGACCCTGGAAGAGGCCCAGGCCTGGTTCGCGCGTCAGAGCATCGAGGAGATCGAGTGCGTGGTGCCCGATCTGGCCGGGGTGGCGCGCGGCAAGATCATGCCGGTGCGCAAGTTCCTCGGCACCCCGTCGATGAACCTGCCGCTGGCGGTGTTCTACCAGACCATCACCGGCGACTTCCCCGAGTTCGAGGGCGCGGTCAGCGCGGTGCAGTCGGATACCGACATCTTCCTGACCCCCGACTTCGCCACCCTGGCCGCCGTGCCGTGGGCCCAGGACCCGACCGCCCAGGTGATCCACGACGCCTTCCACCCCGACGGCCGCCCGGTCGAGGAGGCCCCGCGCCAGGTGCTGCGGCGGGTGCTGGCGCTGTATGCCGACAAGGGCTGGGTGCCGATCGTCGCGCCGGAGATCGAGTTCTATCTCGTCGACAAGAACACCGACCCCGATTACCCGCTGAAGCCGCCGATCGGCCGTTCGGGCCGGCCCGAGACCGGGCGGCAGGGCTATTCAATCAGCGCGGTCAACGAGTTCGATGCGCTGTTCGAGGACATGTACGAGTACTCCGAGCGCCAAGGCCTGGAGATCGACACCCTGATCCACGAAAGCGGCGTGGCCCAGATGGAGATCAACCTGCGCCACGGCAATCCGCTGGAGCTGGCCGACCAGGTGTTCATGTTCAAGCGCACCATCCGCGAGGTGGCGCTGGAGCACGAGATCTACGCCACCTTCATGGCCAAGCCGATGGCCAGCGAGCCGGGCAGCGCCATGCACATCCACCAGTCGATCGTCGACAAGGACGGCAAGAACCTGTTCTCGGACAAGAAGGGTGAGGAGACGGCGCTGTTCCACGGCTTCATCGCGGGGCAGCAGACCTATCTGCCGGCGATCATGGCCATCTTGGCGCCGTACGTGAACAGCTACCGCCGGATCGCCAAGGACTCGGGCGCGCCGGTCAACACCCAGTGGGGCTATGACAACCGCACCTGCGGCCTGCGCGTGCCGCCGTCGGACCCGGCCAACCGCCGGCTGGAGAACCGCATTCCCTCGTCGGACGCCAACCCTTATCTGGCCATCGCCGCCTCGTTGGCGGCGGGGTATCTGGGCATGGTCCAGGATCTCAAGCCCGCAGCGCCGGTCGACACTGACGCCAGCGTGTTGGGCGTGCAGCTGCCGCGCAGCCTGACGGAATCCCTGAAGCTGTTCGAGCAGTGCGAGCCCCTGGTCGAGATCCTGGGTCCGATCTTCTGCCAGGCCTATGACCGCGTGAAACAGGCCGAGTACGAGACCTTCATGCGCACGATCAGCCCGTGGGAGCGGGAGTTCCTGCTGCTGAATGTGTAGCGGTCACTGGCCCCCTCCGGGCCTGCGGCCCTCCTCCCCCGGAGGGGGAAGAAGGCTGGCGCGCACCTTCCGCCCCCTCCGGGGGCGGACGACCGCGAAGCGGTCAGGTGGGGGCAAGTGATGGGCGGGAACTGGTACGAAGCCACCGCTCACGACCGCTCCGACCTGCCGCCCCTGAGCGGCGACACCCAGACCGACGTCTGCGTCGTCGGCGCCGGCTTCACCGGTCTCGGCGCGGCCCTGGCTCTGGCTCCGCGCGCCAAGGTCGTCGTGCTTGAGGCCGACCGCATCGGATCCGCCGCCACCGGCCGCAACGGCGGTCAGGTCCATACCGGCCAGCGGCGCGACCAGGCCTGGCTGGAGACGGCGGTCGGCCGTGACGACGCCATGGCCCTGTGGCGCTTGGCCGAGGACGCCCGCGCCCACTTCAGAACCTTGACCGACGCGATCTCCTGCGACTGGCGGCCCGGCATGATCCACGCCCGCCACAGGCGCGGCGGCGAGGCCGAGGACGCGGCCTATGTCGCGCTGATGGCCGAGCGCTATGGCTATGACCAGTTCGCCCTGATCGACGAAGCCGAGCTCGCCGCCGAGCTGGGGACCGACGCCTATCACGGCGGTCTGGTCGATCGCGGCGGCGGGCACGTTCACCCCCTGAACCTGGCCCTGGGCATGGCGCGTCAGGCGATGGCGGCGGGCGCCGTGATCCACGAGCGGACTCGCGCCGAGACCTGGCGGCGCGAGGGCGGCAAGATCGTCGTCGAGACCGCCTCGGGCCGTGTCACCTGCGATCAATTGATCCTGACCGGCGACGGCTGCCTGAACGCCATGGCCGGCGCGGCCCGCGCACGTGTCATGCCGATCAACAACTTCATCGCCGTCACCGCGCCGCTGGGCGCGCGGGCCGAAGCCATCATCCGCTCGAACGCGGCGGTGTCGGACAGTCGCTTCGTCGTGAACTATTTCCGCAAGACCGCCGACGGCCGGCTGCTGTTCGGCGGCGGCGAGAACTACCGGCCGGGCTTTCCGCGCGACATCGCCGGGCTGGTGCGCGGCAACCTGCTGAAGGTCTATCCTCAGCTGGCGGACGTCGCGATCACCCACGCCTGGGGCGGGACCCTGGGCATCACCATGAGCCGGATGCCGTTCGTCGGCGAGGTCGCGCCGGGCGTGCGGGTCGCGTCCGGCTATTCGGGCCAGGGCGTGATGCTGGCGCCCTATGTTGGGCGTTTGCTGGCCGACGCGGCGGTGGGCGAGAGGGCTGGGGTAGAGCTACTCGCGCGCGTACCGACCCCGCCGTTCCCGGGCGGACGGCTGCTGCGATGGCCGCTGACGGTGGCGGGGCTCAGCTGGTACGCGCTGCGGGATCGGTTGTAGGTACTTCAGCACCACAAAATCCGTGTCATCCCGGCCGCAGCGAAGCGGAGAGCCGGGACCCAGGGGCCGCCGCAATGCGCTTGGCCCCTGGGTCCCGGACAGCCTCTACGAGGCTTCCGGGATGACACGGAATTTTTAGCTGCCGCACTTCACGCCAACTGCTTCGCCGTCAGCATCGCCACATGCCGCCGCAGCTGGGCGATGCTGCGGTCGAAGAAACCGATGTCACGGTGAGTGCGGGCCTGCATGACCGCGCCCTCCATCGTCGTCAGGATGAACTCCGACAGGCCGCGCAAGTCGGTCCCCGGCGGCAGGCTCGCGTCCTGCAGACAGCCCTCGATGGCGGTGGTCCAGTTGACGAAGTTCTGGGCCAGCAGCTCCCGCACCGGCGGGTCGGGCTCATGCAGCTCCAGGGCCAGCGAGCCGATCGGGCAGCCGTACAGGCACTCGCTCTCCAGCAGCGCCCGGCGATAGGCGTCGAGCAGGGCGAAGATCCGCGCGACCGGGTCCTCGACCCCGCGCCAGGCCGGGTCCAGCAGCATCTCCTGGATGCCGTCGCGGTACATTTCCAGCACCCCGACCAGCACGTCCTGCTTGCCGGGGAAGAAGTGGTAGAGGCTGCCGCTGTTGGCCTGCGAGCGCGAGAGGATGTCCGACACCGAGGTCGAGCCGTAGCCCTTGGCGGCGAACAGCTCCATCGCCGTCAGCAGGATGCGTCGCCGGGTGTCGAGCGGGTTCGAGGGGGCCATGCCGTCTGCGTAGCACGCTTGAATGATCAGTCAACTTTTCGCTTGAACGATCGATCAAGTCGTGTTTGGCTTGAATGGTCATTCAAGACCTGGGGAGGGGATGAGGATGTTGAAATCGACTCTGATCGCGGCGGTCGCGCTGCTGGCCTTCGCCGGAACCGTCCAGGCGCAACAGGCGCGCAGCTGGAAGGATTTCCCGGGCGTCTCGAACACCAGCTATGTCGACGCCGCCGGCCAGAAGGCGCTGCAACTGTCGATGGACATCCCGGCCCCGCCGCACGCGGTGTTCGACGCCTTCGCCACCTCGGACGGCTTCAAGAGCTGGGCGGTGGCCGTGGCGCGGATCGACCTACGCACCGGCGGCGAGATCGAGGCCAGCTACGACCCGAAAGCCCAGATCGGCGACCGCAACAACATCAAGAACCAGATTGTCACCTTCATCCCCGACCAGCTGCTGGTGATCCGCAACGTCCAGGCCCCCGAGGGCTTCGCCGGGAAGGGCGAGTTCCAGAAGACCGTGACGGTGATCGAGTTCCAGCCGATCGACGGCGGCAAGACCCGGGTGCGCCTGACCAACACCGGCTATGGCGACAGCCCCGAGGCCAAGACCGTGTTCGGCCACTTCGAGTGGGGCAACGCCTATACGCTGGCCGAGCTGAAGAAGCGGTTCGAGACCGGCGCGATCGACCGGACCAAGGGCGACGGGGCGAAGAACAACGAGGCGGCCGACAAGGCGGTAAAAGGCAACTAGCGCCGCAGGGCCCCCACCTGACCGCTTCGCGGTCGTCCGCCCCCGGAGGGGGCGGAAGGATCTCCCCTTCTTCCCCCTCCGGGGGAGGAGCGCCGTAGGCGCGGAGGGGGCAAGACGTGTGCAACGCGCCGCCAAGCGCGCTCTCCGATTGACACCCCCATCTCCCCCCGCTCTCCTCGCCGCATGGACTCCACCACCGCTCCGCCCGCCGTCAGCCTCGCCGCGGCGCTCGAACATGCCGAGCGGCTGTTGGAGACCGATCCGCGTCTGGCCGCCGAGCAGGCGCGCGAGATCCTGAAGCTGGTTCCACGCCACGCCGACACCACCCGCGTGCTGGCCGCCGCGCTGCGTCTCTCGGGAGACCCCCAAGCCGCGCTCGACACCGTCGCGCCCCTGGCCCAGGCCCTGCCGAACCTGCCGCTGGCCCAGCTGGAACTGGCCCTGTCCCTCGAGCAGCTGGGCCGCACCGCCGAGGCCGTCCGCGCCTTCGATCGGGCCAGCGCCCTGGAGCCGCGCCTGTCGGAAGCCTGGCGCGGCCTGTCCGAAAACCTGGCGCTGCTGGGGGATGACGCCGGCGCCGAGAAGGCCCTGGCCCGCCAGCTGCGCGCCTCGACCCGCGACCCGCTGCTGGTCGAGGCGGCGACGGCGCTGACCGACAACCGCCTGGGCGAGGCCGAGCGGCTACTGCGTGAGCGGCTCAAGGCCGACGCGGGCGACGTCGCCGCCATCCGCATGCTGGCCGAGACCGGCGCGCGCCTGGGCCGCTATGCCGACGCCGAAAACCTGCTGACCCGCTGCCTCGAACTGGCGCCCAACTTCGCCGCCGCCCGCCACAACCTGGCGACCATGCTGTACCGCCAGAACAAGAACCTCGAGGCGTTGGCGCAGATCGAGACGCTGACGGCCAAGGACGCGCGGCATCCGGGCTACGCCAACCTCTACGCCGCCATCCTGGCGCGGCTGGGCGAGTATGATCGGGCCATCGCCGTCTATGACCGGGTGCTGGCCGACTATCCCAACCAGCCGAAGGGTTGGATGAGCTATGGCCACGCGCTGAAGACGGTGGGCCGCCAGTCGGGCAGCGTCGCGGCCTATCGCCAGGCCCTCGAGCTCGCCCCGACCCTGGGCGAGGTCTGGTGGAGCCTGGCCAACCTCAAGACCGTCAAGTTCGCCGACGCCGACCTGGCCGCCATGACCGCGGCGCTGGAGACGCCGGATCTCTCCGACGACGACCGCCTGCACCTGCGCTACGCCCTGGGCAAGGCGCACGAGGACGCCGAGCTCTGGGACGCGGCGTTCGACCACTACGCGGCCGGCGCGGCGATCCGCCGGAAGCAGCTGGACTACGACCCGGAAGAGAACGCGTCCGACACCGCGCGGACCAAGGCGGTGTTCACCCCGGCCCTGCTGGCCGCGCGGGCGGGGCAGGGCTGCCCGGCCCCGGACCCGATCTTCATCGTCGGTCTGCCGCGCTCGGGCTCGACCCTGGTCGAGCAGATCCTGGCCAGCCACTCGATGGTCGAGGGCACCATGGAGCTGCCCGACCTGATCGTCATGGCCCGGCGTCTGGGCGGCAAGACTGCCACCCGCGCCGAGTCGACCTATCCGGAATCGCTGGCCGACCTCTCCGCCGACGACCTGAAGGCGCTGGGCGAGGAGTTCCTGGAGCGCACCCGCATCCAGCGGAAATCGGGCAAGCCGTTCTTCATCGACAAGATGCCGAACAACTTCGCTCATGCCGGGCTGATCCACCTGATCCTGCCCAACGCCAAGATCATCGACGCCCGCCGCCATCCGCTGGGCTGCTGCTTCTCGGGCTTCAAGCAGCACTTCGCCCGCGGGCAGGGGTTCAGCTACGACCTGACCGACATCGGCCGCTACTACGCCGACTACGTGGAGCTGATGGCCCACTTCGACGCCGTGTTGCCGGGCCGGGTGCATCGGGTGATCTACGAGCACATGATCGCCGATCCCGAACGCCAGATCCGCGCCCTGCTGGACCATTGCGGCCTGCCGTTCGAGGCGGCCTGCCTGTCGCCGCACGAGAACGACCGCGCCGTGCGCACCGCCAGTTCCGAGCAAGTCCGCCGCCCGATCTTCAAGGACGCGGTCGAGCACTGGCAACATTTCGAATCACATCTGGACCCGCTCAAGCAGGCATTGGGTCCTGTGTTGGACGCCTATCCGAACGCGCCCGTTATTTGACCAACTGCTCCGGACCTTGCCATTTCTGCAACACTCACAGGAATTGGCGGCAAACCGAAAATTCAACCTTGCCGGGACGTTAGGCGCAGGCCGAACATCGTTCCATTAGAACGGTAAGGGGAGCGACTGTATGTCGTCGGGATCGGTTCGACTGAAGAAGGCCGGCGTCTGCTCCGCCGCCCTGTTGGCTTCCACCATGTTCACCAGCGTCGCCTACGCCCAAGCGCAGGCGAACCAGAACACCGCCCTCGAAGAGGTGGTGGTCACGGCCCAGAAGCGCAGTGAAAACCTGCAGGACGTGCCGGTCAGCATCCAGGCGCTGGGCGGCGAGAAGCTGGAACAGCTGCAGGTCAGCGCGTTCGTCGACTATGTGAAATACCTGCCCAGCGTCTCGTTCACGACCAGCGGGCCGGGCTTTGGCCAGGTCTATATGCGCGGCGTGGCCAGCGGCGGCGACGGCAACCACTCCGGTTCGCTGCCCAGTGTCGGCGTCTATCTGGACGAACAGCCGGTCACCACCATCCAGGGCGCGCTGGACATCCACGTCTACGACGTCGCCCGGGTCGAGGCTCTGGCCGGTCCGCAAGGCACGCTGTACGGCGCCAGCTCCCAGGCCGGCACGCTGCGAATCATCACCAACAAGCCCTCGACGGCCGGCTTCGCGGCCGGTGTCGATGTCGAGCTGAACCAGGTCGATCACGGCGGGACCGGCCACACGCTGGAAGGCTTCGTCAACATCCCGCTCTCCGACAAGATCGCCGTCCGCATGGTCGGCTGGGACGTGCGCGACGCCGGCTATATCGACAACGTGGCGGGGACGCGCACCTACGATCGCGGCGACACCGACCCGACCAACGACTACACGATCAACAACAAGGCCCGGGTCCGCGACGACTACAACACCGTCTACACCCAGGGCGGCCGCGCGGCCCTGCGGATCGAGCTGGACGACAACTGGGTGATCACCCCCAGCGTCATGGGCCAGGTGCAGAAGTCGGGCGGCCTGTTCGCCTTCGACCCCAAGGTCGGCGACCTGAAGGTCACCCACTTCTATCCGGAAAGCTCGAAGGACAAGTGGGTCCAGGCGGCGATGACCATCGAGGGCCAGGTGGCCAATCTCGACGTCACCTATTCGGGCTCGTACCTGAAGCGCAACGACGTCACCAACCAGGACTACACCGACTACTCGTACTTCTACGACCAGGTCGGCTACGGCTTCTACTGGACCGACAACGCCGGCAACCTGGTCAATCCCTCGCAGTACATCCAGGGCAAGGACCACTACACCAAGGAAAGCCACGAGATCCGCATCGCCTCGCCGCAGGACCAGCGGTTCCGCTTCGTGGTCGGCGGCTTCTACCAGAAGCAGAAGCACGGCATCTTCCAGAACTACAAGATCGACGGCCTGGGCAGCGATCTCTCGGTGCCCGGCTATACGGGCACCATCTGGTTGACCAAGCAGCAGCGGGTCGACCGCGACAAGGCCGTGTTCGGCCAGGCCGAGTTCGACATCACCGACAAGCTGATGCTGACCGCCGGCATCCGCTTCTTCAAGGCGCACAACACCCTGGTCGGCTTCTACGGCTATGGCGCGGGCTACGGCTCGACCGGCGAGAAGGCCTGTTTCAAGGGGCCGGTGGTGGCGGGCTCGCCCTGCACCAACCTGGACAAGGGCGTGACCGACAAGGGCAACTCGCCGAAGGTGACGCTGACCTACAAGATCGACGGCGACAAGCTGATCTACGCCACCTATTCGAAGGGCTTCCGGCCCGGCGGCATCAACCGCCGCAGCACCCTGCCGCCGTACCACGCCGACTATCTGAAGAACTACGAGGCCGGCTGGAAGACCACCTGGCTGGACAACAGCTTCCGCTGGAACGGCGCGGTGTTCATGGAGGACTGGTCAGGCTTCCAGTTCTCGATCCTGGGCGCCAACGGCCTGACCGAGATCAAGAACGCCAACGAGGCCCGCATCAAGGGCGTCGAAAGCGACGTGACCTGGGTTCCGGTCCACGGCCTGACGATCAACGCCTCGGCCGCCTATACCGACGCCAAGCTGACCGCCAACTATTGCGGCAAGGTCGACACCACGACGGGCAATCCGATAACGACCTGCCCGGCAAAGCGCCCCGATGGGTCCGTCAATCCGGAATTCCCCGACGGGCCTCAGGCGCCGGATGGCACGGCGCTTCCGATCACCCCGAAGTTCAAGGCCAACCTGACGGCGCGCTACGACTTCAGCTGGGGCGACTGGGACAGCTACGTCCAGGGCTCGATCGTTGGCCAGACCAGCAACTGGACCGACCTGCGCCTTAAGGAGCGTGCGATCATCGGCAAGCAGAAGGGCTATCAGACCACCGACATCTCCACCGGGATGAGCAAGGATGGCCTGTCGCTGTCGCTCTACATGAAGAACGTGTTCGACAAGCGGGCCAGCCTGAACCGCTACGCCGAATGCGCCGAGACCGTCTGCGGAACCCAATACTACATCGTCCCGAACCAGCCCCGCACCGTCGGGATCAAGCTCGGGAAGAACTTCTAGGTTTCGAGTTCGAGAGAGAAGGGCGGTCCGGTCGGGCCGCCCTTTTTCTTTTCCCTTCCCCGACCTCCCCGGCGAAGGCCGGGCCCAGATTCATCCGGAGCGCCAGACGTTGATGCGCCTTTCCGCCGAGTCCGGACCCGCTGACACCTGGGGTTCGATCTGGGCCCCGGCCTTCGCCGGGGAAGTCGGATTGTAATGAAGACCTCAGCCTCCCGACCCCTCGGCGTGTGGATGTGCGCGGCCTTGGTCGTGGGCAACATGATCGGCTCGGGCGTGTTCATGCTGCCCGCGTCGCTGGCGCCCTACGGCTGGAACGCGGTGATCGCCTGGCTGCTGACCATCGGCGGAGCCCTGTGCCTGGCCTATGTGTTCGCGCGCCTGGCCCAGGCGTTTCCGCGCGCCGGCGGGCCGTTCGCCTATACCGAGGAGGCGTTCGGCCGCGTGCCTGGCTTCATGGTCGCCTGGGCCTACTGGATCTCGGTCTGGGTCTCCAACGCAGCCCTGGCCATCGCGGCGGTCAGCTATTTCAGCGTCTTCGCGCCCGCGCTGGCCAAGACCCAGGGCCTGGCCGCCCTGCTGACCGTGGCGGTGGTCTGGATCGCCACCGCCATCAACTGCGCCGGCGCGCGCACGGCCGGCTGGACTCAGGTGGTGACCACGGTCCTGAAGTTGGTCCCGCTGATCGCCGTGGCCGGCCTGGCCGCCAGCGTGCTGCTGCACAAGGGGCCGGCGGCGGTCATGCCGTTCCAGCCCTCGGCCCTGTCGGGAAGCGCGATCACCGCCGCCGCGGCCCTGACCCTGTGGGCCCTGCTGGGCGTGGAGACCGCGACCATCCCCGCCGACAAGGTGGTCGATCCCGTCCGCACCATCCCGCGCGCCACCCTGGCCGGCACCGCCTTCGCCGGCCTGATCTACCTACTGGTTTCGTCGGGCGTGCTGCTGCTGACGCCGGCCTCGGTGCTGACCGGCTCGAACGCGCCGTTCGTCGACTTCGTGGCCTTCCACGCCCGCGGCGACTTCAGTCTGGTCCTGGCCGCCTTCGCCGCGATCAGCGCCCTGGGCGCCCTGAACGGCTGGGTGTTGATCCAGGGCGAGATGCCCGCCGCCATGGCCCGCGAGGGCGTGTTCCCCGCCTGGTTCGGCAAGCTGTCGGCCAATGGCGCGCCGGTCCGCGCCCAACTGGTCTCCAGCGGGCTGGTGACCGTCCTGGTGCTGATGAACTACGCCAAGTCGCTGGCCGACACCTTCACCTTCATGGCCCTGCTGGCCACGGCCGCGACCCTGTTCGCCTATCTGTTCTGCTCGCTGGCGGTGCTGCGCCTGCAGGCCCAGGGGCGCATGGATCGCTCGAAGGCCCTCAGCGTTATCGCCGCGATCGGCGCGGCCTATTCGGTCTGGACCTTCTACGGCGCCGGCTGGTCGGTGACCTTCTGGGGCGTCGTGCTGATGGTCGCCGGCGCGCCCGTCTATCTGCTGGTGAGGAAGATCGCCCGCGACGACAGGATTTGAATCCGGTGAAGAACCGCACAGCCAATCTTGGCCTGGCTCATGCATTGTGCATCGCAGCGCAATTTGATTGTGCGATAGCGAAACAACTGTCATGTCAGCGTGGTTAGTCTCACGTTGAGTACGTCCAAGGAGGTCGCCATGACCGAGAATCACTACTACGTCCGCCCCGTCGCCGGGGTGTGGCATGTGACCTGGAACGACTCGGCCGAGCTGATCGGCTGCTATTCCTCGCAACACGAGGCCGAGGCCCTGGCGCAGTTGCTGGCGCGCCACATGCGCGAGCAAGGTCGCAAGGCCGAGGTCCACGTGTTCGAACCCGAGGTCAGAACGCCTTCTTGGGGCCGCAATCGTGCGGCTCACCAGGCGGCGGCGTAGAGTTTTTGCGAATCGAGCGCGGCGGTGTCGCGCTCTCCCTTAGGGGGCGTCCGGTCTTCTCGGCGAAAGCCGGTTTGAAGCGCTGGGGTGGTGGGATTGGCGCTGCAACGACAGCGCGCCCCCGCGTCATCTTTCCAGGCTGCGCTGGGAAGACCGGAGTTTCCACTAAAGGATCAGGGCAGCCAGCCCTCCAGCGCGCGGGCGATGATCCGCGTCGCCTCGTCCGGGCTAAAGGTCGCCGGATCCAGGCACAGTTCCAGCCATAGTCCGTCCACGGTCGCCGTCAGGGCGATGGCGGCCAGGCGCGTGTCGCTTGCGCCGGCGGCGGCCAGCAAGGCCTCCAGCCGGGCGCGGAACGCCGCGTAGGAGGCCGCGTGGATCGCCGCGATGCGCGGCTTGGTCTTCACCAGACTCCAGAACCCGATCCAGGCGGCCAGCAGGCGCGGGTCCAGCACCGGCGGCGCGAAGCTGGCGGTGAGATAGGCCAACAGGCGTTCGCGCGGGCCGGGACCGGCGGCCTCGACCGCCGCCTCCAGCGCCGTGTCGATGCGCTGGCCGACGGCCTCATAGGCGGCGGTGACCAGCTCGTCGACGCCTTCGAAATAGTGGCGCAGCAGGCCGGGCGAGACGCCGGCCTCGGCGCAGATGGCCCGCACCGAGGTCCCGGCCACACCCTCGCGGGCCAGCACCGTCTCGGCGGCGGCCACCAGGGCCTGCCGGCGCACATCGGGGGCTTCACGGGTGAAGGCGGCGCGGGTCATTGGGCCGAGTTCCGAGCAAAACAAACCGTGTCATCCCGGAAGCGCGTAGCGCTGTCCGGGACCCAGGGGCCGGCGCGGTGCGGTTGCCCCTGGGTCCCGGCTCTCCGCTGCGCTGCGGCCGGGATGACACTGGGAATTTGCGGAGGAAAGCCAGTCACCACCCCTCCGGCGGCCGCTCCAGCCGGCTCTCGGGGATCAGCGCCCGCATCTTCCTGCCGAAGCTGCGCAAGCTGACCTCGCTGGTCGCCAGCGGGCCGGCCGTGAAGGTCCGCGAGGCCATGCCCTGCTGGACGCGGGCGACCAGCGCGGTGTCCTCGGCGTTGACCTGGCGGTTGATGCGCCAGTTCAGATACCGCGCCGCCTTCATTTCGCGCCGGTCATCGGGCAGGGCGTAGGCGATCTCGCGGATCATGGTCCTGGTCGCCGAGACCGGGATGAACTGCATGAAGTCCACCTGGTCGGGATAGATGTCGAAGGCGAAGTTCGGCCACAGCTTGAAATAGGTCCACAGTCGCTTGCGGTCGTCCGGCAGGTGCGGAACGTCGGGCAGCAGGTCCTGGTACAGGCGCTCCGACGGGCTGTCGGACGGCTCGTCGATCAGCTGGCCCCACATCTTGTCGACGAAGGTCTTGGCCTCGACCCCATAGCCCTTGCCGAACAGCCGGGTCAGGCCCGGATGGGCGACCGGGATGTGCAGGCCGTCCGAATAGTTGTCGCTGATGTTCTTCCAGTTGACCTCGCGCGGCCGCAGGGTGACGCGGCCGAACGGCTGCAGGTCCTCGAAGCGGTAGGGAGCGACCTCGTCCTCGTAGGGGGCCATCATGGTCGCGACGCTGGGGCCTTCGCCTTCCATCCGCACGAAGACGAAGCCGCGCCAGAGTTCGGTCTCGACCTTGGCCAGACCCTGCTCGTGCATTTGCAGCGCCGGATAGTCGTCGCGCATCGGCACGCCGATCAGCCGGCCGTCCAGGTCGTAGGTCCAGGCGTGGTACGGGCAGACGATCCGGCCGCAGTGGCCCACGGGGCCATCCAGCAGCCGCGCCCCGCGATGGCGGCAGACATTGGCGAAAGCCCGCGCCCCGCCGTCCTTGCCGCGCACCACGACCAGGCTCTCGCCGACGAAGTCGAAGGTGTGGAAGTCGCCCGGCTTGGGGATGTCGTTCAGGTGGCAGACGATCTGCCACGAGGGCCGGAAGATCTTGTCCCGCTCCTCACGGAAGAAGCGCTCGGAGCCGTAGATCCAGCCGGGCAGGCCCCAATTTTCTAAAGGGTCGGCGGCCTGGGGGTCTTCGTTGGAGATCATGGTCACCGGCTTGCCCCCTCCGCGCCTGCGGCGCTCCTCCCCCGGAGGGGGAAGAAGGATCGCGCGCGCCTTCTGCCCCCTTCGGGGGCGGACGACCTGCGAAGCAGGTCAGGTGGGGGCAAGTGAGCCGGCCGCATCACCGCCCCACCGCCGACAGCTTCACCGCCGTGGCGAAGTCCTTGTCCCGCAAGATCTCGCGCGCCGCGTTGCGTCCGGGATTGCCCGACACCCCGCCGCCGGGGTGCGTGCCCGCGCCGCACATGTAGAGGCCCTTGATCGGCGCGCGGTGGCTGGCGTTGCCCAGGAACGGCCGGGCGGCCCAAAGCTGATCCAGCGACATGTGGCCGTGCATGATGTCGCCGCCGATCAGGCCGAACTTCCGCTCCAGGTCCAGCGGCGACAGGATCATCCGCCCCAGCACCGAGGCCTTGAAGTTGGGGGCCCATTTGTCGACCGTGGCGATGATCAGGTCGGCGGCGGCCTCGCGCGCGTCGTCCCAAGAGGCCCCGTTCGGCAGGGTCGGCGCGAACTGCTGGCAGAACAGGCTGGCCACGTGCTGGCCTGGCGGGGCCAGGCTGGTGTCGATGGTCGAAGGGATCAGGATCTCGACGATCGGCGCGGTGCTGATGCCGCCCGCCTTGGCGTCGCGATAGGCCGCGTCCATGTAGTCCAGGCTGGGGGCGATCACGACGCCGCTCTGGTGGTGCTCGGCCATCGCCTTGCCGGGCAGGCAGGTGAAGTCCGGCAGCTCGGACAGGGCGACGTTCATCCGGAAGGTGCCCGAGCCGTTCTTGTAGCCGTCGACCCGCTTGCGGAAGTCGGCAGTCAGGGCCGAGGGCGGCACCAGCTTGCGATAGAGCAGGGCGGGATTGACGTTGGCGCTGACGATCGGGGCCATGACCTGGCGGCCGTCGACCAGCTGCACGCCCACGGCTTTCGCGCCGTCGACGTGGACGCCCTCGACCGGCGCGTTCAGCAGGATTTCGACCCCGGCCGCCTCGCAGGCCTTGGCCATGGCCTGGGTGATCGAGCCCATGCCGCCGACCGCGTGGCCCCAGGCGCCCTTCTTGCCGTTCACCTCGCCGAAGGTGTGGTGCAGCAGCACGTAGGCCGAGCCCGGCGTGTCGGGGCTGGCGAAGTTGCCGACCACGGCGTCGAAGCCGAACGCGGCCTTGACCGGGTCGCTCTCGAACCAGCCATCCAGCACATCGCGGGCGCTCTTGGTGAACAGGTCCAGCAGGTCGCGCTTGCGCTCGCGCGACAGCATGGCCAGTCGCCCGCCCTGGCGCAGCGCCCGCAGCAGGCCGGGCAGGCCGTCGCCCAGGTTCGGCGGGGTCTCCTGGGCCAGGTCGCGCAGCACGTCGCCGATCTCGTCCAGCATGGCGTAATAGGCCGGCAGCACCTCGGCGTCGCGGCGGCTGAACTTGCGGAACTCCTCCTGGGTGCGCTCCAGGCCGCCGCCCAGCTTGATGTACTTGTCGTCCGACAGCGGCAGGAAGTTGGAGATCGGCCGTTCCAGGAAGGTCAGGCCGTAGTCGCGCAGGCCCATGTCGGCGATCACCCGCGGGTTCAGCAGGCTGACCGTGTAGCTGGCCACTGAGTTGCGGAAGCCGGGATGGAATTCCTCGGTCACCGCCGCCCCGCCGACCACACCGCGCGCCTCGCAGACCGTGACCTTCAGCCCGGCCTTGGCCAGGTAGAAGGCGCAGACCAGCCCGTTGTGCCCCCCGCCGATGATCACCGCGTCGCGGGTTTGGGTGGTGGCCATGGTGCTCTCCCCAGAGTGTGGGGAGAGTGTTGCTGTACGATCGTATAATAGGCAAGGGGGGGAGCTGTCGCGGAGCGACTGAGGGGGCCAGCTGGAAGTCGGCCGCGTTAGCCCCCTCCGACCCTCTGGGCCACCTCCCCCGCGACGCGGGGGAGGATCTATCGCGCCCCCTAAGCCGGGTTCCGCACGCTCGGCCGCTGCTCCACCCGGGCGCGCCAATCGCTCAGCGCCGAGCAGTCGCCGGGCACGGGGATCTCGGCGTAGCCGGCGAAGACCAGGCCTTCCAGCACGGTGATGTCGGCCATCGAGAACTGGTCGCCGGCCACATAAGGCTGGTCGCGCAGCACGCTGTCGAAATAGCGCATGCCCGCCTCGGCCGTCACCCGGCGGCGGCGGCCGAAGTCCTCGCGGCCGGCCCAGTCGGGCGACTTGTGGGCTTGCAGCTTGGGGCCCAGGCCCGGGGTGGCGTGATGGAAGTAGTCGCCGATCGGGTCGATCAGCTCGGACTCGGCCCGCTTCTGCATCATGTGGATCACCGCCTTTTCGCGTGGCGTCTTGCCGGTCAGCACCGGATTTCCGTCGAGGTTGTCGACATATTCGGTGATGGCCGTGCACTCGGCGATGAACAGGCCGTCGTCCAGTTCCAGCACCGGCACCGTGCCCGTGGGGTTCTTGGCCAGGAAGGCGGGATCCTTGTGCTCGGCGCCGGGCAGGTCGACGTTCACGAACTGGACCTGGTCGGAAAGGCCCTTCTCGGCCAGGGCGATGCGTACGCGCAGCGGGTTCGGAAAGCCGGGGACGTCGTGGATCTTCATGGTCTGCTCCATCAATCTATCTACCAGTAGGTAGGTAACGGCCCGAGGTAAGGGCTTTCGTCGGACGGAGTCAACGTCTATCTACTGGTAGGTAGTCAGGAGCGCCGATGAACACCCACGACACGCGGCAGACGATCATGGACACCGCCCGGGCCATGGTTCAGGCCAAGGGCTACAACGCCCTCAGCTTCCGCGAGGTGGCCAAGGACGTCGGCATCAAGAGCGCCAGCATCCACTACTACTTCCCGACCAAGGGCGACCTGGGCGCGGCCCTGGCGCGGCGCTACACCGAGGACGCGGTCGGCTATTTCGAGCACCTGCTGACGCGCGGCGACGATGTCGAGACCACCTTCCGCGCCTATGCCGACGTGTTCCGCGCCGCCCTGCGCGACGACAACCGCATGTGCCTGTACGGGATCATGGCCGCCGAATACGCGGACCTGCCGCCGGAGGTCCGGGTGGCGGTCGACGCGTTCAGCGCCGCCAATGTCGCCTGGCTGAGCCGGCTGCTGGCGCCCCGCCATCCCGACCTCGACGAGACGGCTCTGCGCGCCCGGGCGCTCGCCGTCTTCGCCGCCATCGAGGGCGCCCAGCTGGTGGCGCGAGGCCGCGGCGACATCGCCGTGTTCGACCAGATGCTGGCGGCGTACAGCGCCGCGGGGCTGACGCCGTAGGGGGGGGTGAGAAATCCCTCTCTCATAGAGAGAGGGAGGGGCCCATCGCATAGCGATGGGAGGGTGAGAGGTTACAATCTCTCCGAACGAGGCACGCCTTCTTCCCGCTCTCCCCGGGGAAGGCCGGGGCCCAGATCGAACCCGCCAACGCTCGACAGGTTGATGGGGGCGCTTCTCGGATCATCCCAAGCCGCTCAGGCTGAATCTGGACCCCGGCTTCCGCCGGGGAGGTCGGAGTCTGGCGGATCAGGGGAATCGAGGTTCGCCGGCTGGCGGTGAAACCTCTCACCCTCCCACCGCCTGCGGCGGCGGGCCCCTCCCTCTCTCTCAGAGAGAGGGGTTCCTGTGATCGCTACCCCACCTCCGCCTTGCCGCGCGCCGTCAGCCAGTACATCACCGGCGTCGCCACGCGGCTCAGCAAGGTGCTGGTCACCAGCCCGCCGATGATGGCGATGGCCAGCGGCGAGTAGAGGCCCGAGTGCTCGATCGCCAAGGGCAGCAACCCGCCGATCGCGGTCACGCTGGTCAGCAGCACCGGCAGGAAGCGCACCTCGCCGGCCTTCTCGATGGCGTCGTGCAGGTTCATGCCTTCGCGACGCAGCTGTTCGGTGAAGTCGACCAGCAGGATCGAGTTCTTGATCTCGATGCCAATCAGGGCGACCACGCCGATCGTGGCGGTGAACGACAGCGACTCGCCAGTCAGGAACAAAGCTAAAACCGCGCCGAACACCCCGAACGGGATGATGCCGGCCACCACCAGGGCGGTCTTGAACTTCTGGAACTCCAAGACGAGCACCGCCAGGATGCCGAACACCGCCACCAGCACCGCCGCGCCCAGACCCGCGAAGCTTTCCGACGCCGCCTCGGCCTCGCCGCCCAGCGACAGACGGTAGCCGGGGGGCAGGGGCAGGTCCCTGGCCAGGCGCGCCACCGCGTCCCGGGTCACGCCCGACGCCAGGAAGCCGGTGCGGACATAGGAACTGATGGTCACCGTCCGCTCGCGGTCGAAACGGTCGATCCGCGAGGGGCTGGACTTCAGTTTCGGCGTGGCGATGGCGTCCAGCGGCGCGGCCAGGCCGTCGGCGGTCGGGACATAGACGCCCTTCAGCGCCGACAGCGGATTGCGCGGCGCGCCGTCGACCTGCTCGGTCGGCAGCCGCACCTTGACTGCGTAGTCGTCGCCGTCCGGGTCGCGGAAGCGGGCGGTCTCCTCGCCGGACAGGGCCAGGCGGGCGATGCGGCGGGGCGCGCCGGCCGGGACGCCCAGGGCGGCGGCCTTGGCCTCGTCGACGCCCAGGTCCAGGTCGGTGCGGTCCAGGCGGACCGGGTTGGTGACGTCGCGCGCGCCCGGCGTCGCCTTGAGAATGGCTTCCGCCCGGGCGGCCAGGGCCTTCAGCACATCGAGGTTCTGGCCGGTCAGGCGCACGGCGATCGGCGCGTCGATCGGCGGGCCGTTCTCGAAGATCAGCACACTGATCCGTGCGCCCGGAAAGCTGGCGAAGTCCTTGCGCAGGCGGTCCAGCACCGCCTCGCTCTTGCCCGGCTCCCAGCGTTTCAGGCTGACGAAAACCTCGGCGAAGGTCGTCGAACTCTCGCGCTGGTTTCGGTTGTAGAAGATCTGCGGATTGCCGCGCCCCAGGTTGGCGGCCTGCCAGGCGACGTCCGGCTCGGCCTTCAGCCGGCGCTCGACGTAACGCAGCACGCGGTCGGTGCGGGCCAGAGACGAGCCGTCCGGGGTCTCGACGCGGATCAGGAACTGCGGCGTCTCGGCGGCCGGGAACAGGCTGGAGCCGATCAGCTTCGCCAGCGGCAGGGTGGTCAGGCACAGGGCCAGCAGGATCGCCAGGGTGACCCACGGCCGCGCCAGGGCCCGGTGCAGCACCGGCCGGTAGAAGCGGTGGATGCCGTCATTGACCGCCCGCAGCAGCACGTTGCCCTCGGGGTCGGAGTGCTTGTCCAGCACCCGGCTGGCCAGGAACGGGATGATGGTCATCGAGACCAGCAGCGAGGCGGCGATGGTGCACAGCACCGTCACCGGCAGCGACTTGATATAGGCCCCCGAGCCGGCCGGCAGGGCCATCAGCGGCAGGAAGGCCAGCATCAGGGTCGCGGTGCAGCCCAGCACCGCCAGGCTGATCTGGCGCGTGCCGTTGATCGCCGCCTCGACCCGGTCCTCACCCTCGCGCACCCGGCGGGCGATGTTCTCGGTGATGACGATGCTGTCGTCGACCAGCAGGCCCAGGGCCAGCACGAAACCGGCGATCGACAGCTGGTTCAAGGTGAAGCCGAACGCCTGCAGCATGGTCAGGCCGATCAGCAGGCTGAGCGGGATCGAGACCATCACCACCAGGCCCGCGCGGGGCCCTAGCGGCAGCAGGGTGATCAGCACCAAGGCCAGGGCGATGCCGAAGTCGCGGAACAACTTATTCAAACGATAGTCGACGTTCTCGGCCTGGACGAAGCCGCGCTGCAGCTTGACGCCGGCGGGCAGGGTCTTCTCGTAGTCGTCCAGCACCGCTTGCACGGCCTTGGTGATCCTGGCGACGTCCTGGCCGTCCTTCTGGGTCACGGTGACGAACACGGCCCGCTGGCCGTTGAAGCGGGTCAGGTGCGAGGGCTCGGCCTGGGCCCAGGCCACCGTGGCGACGTCGCGGACGCGGGTGACCTGGCCGCCGACCGCGCGCACCGGCGTGTCGGCCACGGTCGCCAGGTCGTGGAAGGCTCCGCCGGACTTGACGTTGAAGCGCCGCTCTCCGGCCTGGACCGCGCCTATGGGCGCCTCGGCCCCGGCCGATTTCAGCGCGTCGGCGACGGCGGTGGCGGGCAGTTTCAGGGCCGACAGGCGGGCGAGGTCCAGCGTGACCTGCACCTGCGACGGCGGCGCGCCCCAGTACTTGGCCTCGCGCACGCCCGGCACGCGGTCCAGCCGCTCGCGCAGCCGGTCGGCGGTCTTTTCCAGCCGGCGCATCGGCAGGATGTCGGAGGTCAGGGCGACCTGGACGATGGCGACTTCCGAGGTCCGCACCCGCTGGATGTCGAGCAGGGTCAGACCTGCCGGCAGGTTGCCGCGGATGGCGTTCACCTCGCGGACCACTTGGTCGTACTTGCGCTCGGCGTCGACGTCCCAGGTGAAGTGGACGCGGATCGTGGCCGCGCCGTCCGAGCTGGTCGACTCGACCTTGTCGATGTTGTCGAGGCCGTCGACCGCGTCCTCGATCGGGTCGACGACCAGTTGCTCGATCTCCGACGGCTCGGCCCCTGGCAGAACGGCCCGGATGATCACGATCGGCGTGGGGAAGTGCGGGTCCTCGGACCGCGGCACGGTGTTCAGCGCATTGATGCCCAGCATCACCAAGAGGCCAAAGGCCACGAGGGTGAACTGCCAGCGGCGGACGGCGAAGGTCGCGAGGTCGAACGTCACGGCTCAGCGGTCCAGACGGGTGGGATCGATGACCCGCACGGCCTCGCCATCGGCGACGAAGCCCGCCCCGGCGGTGATCACCTGGGTTCCGTCGGCCAGGCCGGCGACCAGGGCGTCGTCGCCGTCGAAACCGCCGAAGGTCACCGGCGTGCGCCGGGCCTTGCCATGGTCGAAGCGGAAGACGAAGGCGCGCTGGCCGTTGGCCTCCAGCACCGCCTCGGCGGGAATGCGGGCATAGGCCGTGGTCGCGCCGGGCGCGGCGCGGACGGCCAGGCTGGCGTGGGCGATCTGGCCGCTGCGCAGGGCGGGCGGCGGCGCGGACAGCTCGATCTCGACCGCGATCGCCCCGGTGCGGGTGTCGGCCGCCTCGCCGACGCGGGTGACGCGGCCGGCGAGGCGTTGGCTTCCCCCATTGGCTTGCAGGTCCTCGACCTTCACCTGGGCCGTGTCGCCGACCCGGACGCGCGAGGCGTCGCGAGCCGCCAGCGGCAGGCGCAGGACCAGCGGGCTGGACAGGTCGGCGACCCGCGCCACCACCTGGCCGGCGGCCACCACCTCGCCCGTCTGGGCGCGGCGCTCCAGCACCACCCCCGACACCGGCGAGACCAGGCTGGCCCAGCGGCGGTCGAAGCGGGCGGCGTCATAGGCGGCCTGGGCGGCCTTCAGGGCGCTTGCCCGGTCGTCGAGGCGCTGGCGGCTGACATAGCCCTTGTCGAACAGGGTCTTGTCGCGCTCGACGTCGCGACGGGCCCGCTCCAGGTCGGCGCCGGTCTGCTGCTGGCGGGCGTCGACGCCCGCCGGATCGATGGCGGCGATGGCCTGGCCGGCGCGGATGCTGTCGCCGGCCTCGACCCGCATGGAGGTCAAGACGCCGGGGATGCGGAACGACAGCGCCATCTCGCGACGGCGCTCCAGCGTGCCCGCGCCGCCGACTGAGCCCGCCGCATCGGGCGCGGCGACGCGGGCGGCTTCGACCGGCGTCGGCGCGACCGGATCGTCCACCTTGGGCTTGGCGTTACAGGCGCCGAGCGCCGCCGCGACCAGCAGCACCACTGAGGGGAGGGTCGGCGTCCGCCACATAGACTGTTCCAAATCGATCAGTGATAAGTTATCAGTGATCGACAACGCTCGCTTGTCAAGCTTCGGCGGTGATGCTCAAGGACGTTCGATGAAGTCTCCCGCCCTCCGAGTTGCGAAAAGCCGTTCCCCGCGTAAACCCAAGGGGCAGGGCGCCGAGCGCCGCGAGGAGATCCTCGACGCGGCCCAGAGCCTGTTCGCCCAGAAGGGCGTCCACGCGGTCTCGACCCGCCAGATCGCCGAGATCGCCGGCATCTCGCAGCCGGCCCTCTACGCCTATTTCGCCACCAAGGACGACATCGCCGCCGAGCTGTGCGTGCGGGCCTTCGCGATCCTGGCCGAGCGGATGGCCGCCGCGCGGGTCGGCTACACCCCGACGCCGGAGAATTTCGAGCGCTGCCTGCGGGTCTATATCGACTTCGGCCTGGACCACCCGGACGCCTATCGGGTGGCCTTCATGCTGGAGAAGAGCGGCGACGGCAGCTTCTTGGAGAGGACCGGCGGCCGGCCGATGATCGCTGGCCAGGAGGTGTTCGCGGTGTTCGTCGAGATGGTCGGCGAGCTGCATGCGCGCGGCCTGATGGCCGGCGACGACGTGATGGCCGCCACCCAGTCCCTGTGGGCCGGCCTGCACGGCCTGGTGTCGCTGCTGATCGCCCGGCCCGAGTTCCCCTGGATCGATCGCGAGCGGTTGATCGCGACGCACGTGGTCATGCTGCGGCGTGGGGCGTTGAAATAAGGGCCTCGCGCCTCTAGATGACGCCCTGCTCTTTCGGGAAGGATCCCCCATGGCCACGCTCCTGCCGCTCCAATCGTTCAGCCTGCAGGAGACCGACGACGGCTACCGCCTGCTGGTCTCGGCCATCGGCGGCGAGTCGCTGTACGTCTCGATCACTACCGACCAGATGGACGACATCATCGACAGCCTCGAGAACGCCATGGGCGGCGAGAGTGACGGCGAGGGTGAGGATGAGGTCGACGACGTCGAGTACTAGGGCGCTCGGCCATCCCTTTTCATCCGACCTTCCCGGCGAAAGCCGGGATCCAGATCCCATGGCGTTTGGGCTGATGGGAAGAGCGCCGAGCTCATGGAACCCACTCCAGCGCTCTTCCAGCTGGGCCCCGGCTTTCGCCGGGGAAGTCGGAGTGGGGTTAGGACGCTTGTAGCTCCGCCAACGCCCGCAACCCCCGCGCCAACGTCCCCCGCTTCCCCGCAGCGCCGAGCGAGATCCGCAGGCCCTCGCCAATCGCACCCGGCGCCCGGAACGCCTCGGCCCCGACCAGCGCCAGGCCCCGCTCCCGCGCCGCCGCGCTGGCCACCGCGCCCGGCAGCCACACGTGCAGGCTTTCCGGCCCACCAACCGCCGTCGGCAACCACTCCGCCGCCAGCGCCCGCCGCGCCACGGCCTCTTCCCGCACCCCCGCCAGCACCCTGGCGGCCACCCCCTCACGGATCCAGCTGGTGACCACCGCCGCCATCAGCGGCGCGGGCATCTGGGCGATGGCATGCAAGGTCGCCGCCAGCCCCTCGGCCTGTCCCGGCGGCGCGACGACATAGGCCAGGCGCAGGCCCGGCGAGAGGGCCTTGGCGGTGGTGGCGACATGGAACACGCCCTGCGGCCACAGGCTGGCCAGGGCGGGCAGGGGCGCGGTAGGCAGCAGGCCATAGGCGTCGTCCTCGATGATCATGACGCCGGCCTCCCGGGCGATATCGGCGACCGCTTGGCGTCGCGCCAGGTCCATGGTCGCCGCCGTCGGGTTCTGGAAGGTCGGGGTGCAGCAGATCAGGCGCGGCCGGTGCTCGGCGAGCAACCGCGCCAGGGCCTCGGGCTCCAATCCCTGTTCGTCCAGCGGGCAGGCCACGACGCTCAGCCCTCGTCGGGCGGCGGTGGCCAGAAGGCCCGGATAGGCGAAGGCCTCGACCAGGATCGTGTCGCCCGGCCGTGTCAAATGATCGAGCAGGGCGGAGAGCGCCGTCTGCGCGCCGCTGGCGACGATCACCCGCGCGGGATCGACCTCGCCGAGGGTCGGCGCCAGCCAGGCCGCGCCCGCCGTCCGCTGGGCCAGGGAGCCGGCGCCGGGATGGTAGGCCATCAGGATTGCCGGATCGGTGCGGGCCAGGATCGCGCCTGTCGTCTCGCGCAGCAGGGCCGCCAGGTTCAAGCCCGCCGGCGGCGGCGGCAGGTTCATCGACAGGTCGACCAGCCCCGCCTCGTCCTCGTTCATCCGTGAGCGGATGAAGGTGCCGCGCCCGGGGGTCCCTTCGATGAGGCCGCGCTCGCGGGCCAGGGCGTAGGCGCGGGTGACGGTGGTCAGATCGACGCCAAGCAACCGCGCGACCTCGCGCTGGGCCGGGACCTGGTCGCCGGCTTGCAGCTCTCCCTCGGCCGCCGCGTTTTCAAGAGCCTGGGCGATCCGGCGATAGGCGGGGCCGTCCAGCGCCTCGAAACGGCGCAGCCAGGCGGCGGCGGGATTCGGTGATCCCTTAGTTGTCGTCACGGCGCGAAATCCATACATTATCTTCGGAATGTATGGATCTATTTCGCGATTGTAGGAAGGGGGCTTCGATGCCCGACCATGAACCGATTTACGACTCCCCGACGCCGATCGAGGCCGGCCTGAAGTGCCGCTGCCCCCGCTGTGGAGAGGGCAAGCTGTTCCAGGGCTTCCTGAAGCTGGCGCCGAAGTGCGACCGCTGCGGCCTGGACTTCTCGTTCGCCGACCCGGCCGACGGCCCGGCCTTCTTCGTGATGAGCGGGGTCGGGATCGTGATCATCGCCATTTTCGCCTGGATCGAGGTCGCCTTCCACCCGCCGGTCTGGGTGCATTTCGTGACGGTCTTCCCGGCCCTGATCATCGGCTGCCTGGCGACCCTGCGGCCCGTGAAGGCTTGGCTGGTCGCCGCCCAATACATCAACAAGGCCGAGGAAGGCCGCTTTGAGAGCCTGGGGCGGCACGATTACGATCCGAGAAGGATGTAGCTGCACAAAACCCGACCTCCCCGGCGAAAGCCGGGGCCCAGATCTCACGCGGCGGCGCTGATTGGAGGGGCTCAGCGGTTCCAGAGCCCACTCCAGCGCTCTTCCATCTGGACCCCGGCGTTCGCCGGGGAGGTCGGATGAGTGGGAGGAACGGCCTAAACCCCCAGCGACCCCGCCACCTGCCGCGTCGCCGCGTTCAGGCGGTTCCAGACATTGATCGCCGAGATGCTGATCAGCAGGCCGGCCAGGGCCTTGTCGTCATAGTGTTTGGCGGCCTCGTTCCAGACGTCGTCCGGCACCGGGTCGGTCTTGTCGGCGACGCGGGTCACGGCCTCGGCCAGGGCCAGGGCGGCGCGCTCGGCCTCGGTGAAGTAGGGGGTGTCGCGCCAGCCGGCGACGGTGGCCAGGCGCTCGGGGCTCTCGCCCGACTTGGCGGCGGCGCGGGCGTGCATTTCCAGGCAGACGCCGCAGCCGTTGATCTGGCTGACGCGCAGGTGCAGCAGCTCGTGCAGGGTCTCGGGCACGCCCTCGACATGGGCGGCCTTGCTCAGGGCCATCAGGGCCTTCATGGCGTCGGGCAGCACGAAGGCGGGCTGGGTCATACGGGCTTGCATGGGAGAATCTCCGTAGGTTTGTTGCGTCTCGACGCCCGTCGCCGGTCACATCCGGCGGTTTGCGTTCGTCGAAGGTGTGACGAAGCCCGACGGAGCGATGTGACCGATGCCGCCAAAAAGTCCTGAGAAAAATTATCTGGCCGACAAGTTCGAGGCCGATCGGAGCCGCCTGCGGGGCGTGGCCTATCGCATGCTGGGCTCGCTGCCCGAAGCTGAGGACGCCGTGCAGGAGGCCTGGCTACGGCTGAGCCGCGCCGACACCAGCGGCGTCGACAACCTCTCGGCCTGGCTGACCACCGTGACCTCGCGCGTGTGCCTGGACATGCTGCGCAGCAAGAAGTCGCGGCGCGAGGACGCCCTGCTGGAGGGCGGCCCTGAACCGTCGGTCAGCGGCGAGGACGCCATCGAGCGCGAGACGATCCTGGCCGACTCGGTGGGCCTGGCCCTGCTGGTGGTGCTGCAGGCCCTGTCGCCCGCCGAGCGCATCGCTTTCGTGCTGCACGACCTGTTCGACATGCCGTTCGACGAGATCGCCCCGATCGTCGAGCGCACGCCCGACGCCGCCCGCCAGCTGGCCAGCCGGGCTCGCCGGCGGGTGCGCGGCGGCGAGGCGCCGCTGGACGCCGCCCAGACCGCCCAGAAGAGCGTGGTCGACGCCTTCCTGACCGCCTCACGCACGGGGGACATGCAAGGGCTGCTGGCGGTGCTGGACCCGAACGTGGTGGTCCGCGCCGACGTGTTCGCCGGCGGCGGCCAGACCCGCGAACTGCGCGGGCGCGAGAAGGTGGCGGCCTACTACGACGGTCTCGCCAAGACCGCCCGCACGGCGCTGGTCGACGGCAAGATCGGCGCAGTCGTCGCCCCGCGCGGCAAGCTCTACCTGGTGCTCGACATCAAGGTCGAGAACGGCAAGGTCGTCGAGATCACGGCGGTGGGCGACCCCGAACGGCTGGCGACGCTCGAGCTGGCTACGGTCTAACCGCTGATCACCGAGGTCACCTCGCCGACCTCGGCCCAGCCCATGGCGCGGTACAGCGCGCGGCCGTCGGGAGTGGCGATCAGAACGCCGGTCGCGGCGCCCCGCGCCAGGACCGCGGCCGACAGCCGGTTCATCACCGCCTTGCCCAGCCCCAGCCGGCGGTGGGCCTCTTCGGTGACGATGCGATCGAAGGTGGCGACGGCCCCGTTCAGGCCGCATCGGCCCGTGGCGGCCGGCGTTCCGTCGGGCGCGTCGATCTCGAGGTTCACGGTCAGTGGGCCTTCGACCAGCCGCGCGGAATAGCCCGCCGGCAGGGCGGCCTCGGCGGCGGTCAATGTCGTCGTCATCAGCCAGTGCGCGTCGCGAGGCGTCCAGCCGTCGGGCGTCAGCGCCAGCACCGCCGCGCGCGGGGCCAGGGCCTCGACATAGACGAACGGCTCGGTGACGCTCGCGACCAGGCGGCGATAGGCGTCCGGCTCGAAGGCGGTCAGCACGTGGCGGCCCACCTGCTCGGGCAGGTCGATCCGCATCCACAGCCCGGCCGGGCCCGGCTCCGGGTCGAGATAGCCGCGCGCCCGGCAATAGCCGACGGCCCAGGTCTCCAGCGTGACCATGGCGGCTACTTCAGCAGCGCCTGGCCCCGCCGGTTCAGCTCGTCCTTGATCTTGCCGGCCGCCATGCCCAGCAGGCCGGGCAGGGACAGGTCGAGGCGGGCGTGGTCGTCCAGCACCTGGACGACGCCGGTGATGGTCTGGCCCATGGCCACGGCCGAGAAGTTCAGCACGTCGCCGGCCCAGCTCTGCGAGAAGCGGCTGGGATCGCCGCCGGGGATCTGGCCGGCCAGCTGCGCCAGGCCGCCTTCCAGTCGGCGCTTGGCTTCGGCCGCGCCCAGCTGGTGGGGGATGTTGATGCTGACGGTCTTGGCCATGGCGGTCCTCGAGAAGCTCACCGGCGAAACGCGGCCGGTCTTCGTCCGGTTCTATACGTCCGAATCTGGCGCATGGCACGGCCAAGGTCGTGTCCATCAGATGAGCCTCCTTCAGACAAGGGCCCGACATGACCGATCTCGCCATGCCCCAACCGTTCACCGCCCGCCGCACCGCCCAAGCTCGCTTCGTGCGTCCGGGCCGTCCGGGCGGCGTGCTCGGCGCGATCCACTATGCCGGGGTGCTGCTGGTCTGGCTGGCCCTGTTCGTCGTCGACCGTCCCCTGGCGCTGAGGGTGATGGCCGAGCGCCGCGCCGACTCGCCGATCCCGCGGCATTGGGGTTGGTAGTCTCGGTGGTCTTGGGGGGGGCTGGTGAAGTCGCCCGAAACGCGCCATCCCTTCGCGGATGTCGATCGTCGTTTCCGCCCGCCCGGTCTCGCATCCGCTGAAGGCCCCGTTCCGCATCTCGCGCGGGGTCAAGACGACCGCCGACGTGGTCGAGGTGACCGCCACGGCCGACGGCCATGTCGGACGCGGCGAGAGCGTACCCTACGGCCGCTACGGCGAGACGGTCGACAGCGTGCTGGCCCAGCTGGGGCCGGTGCTGGCCTCGGATGACGTGGACGCCGCGTACGCGGCCCTGCCGCCCGGCGCGGCCCGCAACGCCCTCGACCTGGCCCTCTGGGACCTTCGCGCCAAGCGCACCGGCGTCAGCGTCGCGAGCGCCACCGGTCTGCCGGTCCCGCCCGCCCTGGTCACCGCCGTGACGGTCAGCCTCGACACGCCCGAGGCGATGGGCCAGGCGGCGAAGGCGGTCGCCGACGCGCCGCTGATCAAGGTGAAACTGTCGGCCGACGACCCCGCCGCCCGCCTGCGCGCGGTGGCCGCCGCGGCCCCGAATTCCCGCTTCATCGTCGATCCCAACGAGGGCTGGACCTTCGCGATCCTCAAGGACCTGAAGCCGCTGCTGGCCGACCTGCCGATCGCCCTGGTCGAACAGCCGCTGCCGGCCGACGCTGACCACGACCTCGACGGCTGGGATCCGCCGTTCACGGTCTGCGCCGACGAGTCCGTCCATGTCGGCGGCGACCTGGCGGCCCTGCGCGGCCGCTACCAGGCGGTGAACCTGAAGCTGGACAAGACCGGCGGCCTGACCGAGGCGGTGTCGATGCTGCGAGCGGCGCGGGGCCTGGGCTTCCAGCTGATGACCGGCTGCATGGTCGCCTCGTCCCTGGGCGTCGCGCCGGCCCTGCACCTGGCCAGCGCCTGCGACTTCGCCGACCTCGACGGGCCCTGGTGGCTGGCCGTGGACCATCCCGGCGGCCTGCGGGTCGAGTGCGGTAGGATCACGCCGCCGAAGCCGGGGTTCTGGGGTGATGGGGTGGAGGCCGAGGGTCTGTGGCTGGGCTGAGCCTTCCTCCCCCTCTGGGGGAGGGGGACCGGCGAACGCCGGTGGAGGGGCCCTGTGCGTTGGCCAACGCACGACCGCTTCGCGGACCCCCTCCGTCTCGCTGCGTATTCGCAGCGATCCACCTCCCCCTAATGGGGAGGAGAGGATCCTCTCTAGCGCCCCAGCTTCTCGATCAGCGCCATCGCCGCCGCCGGATT
Organism: Caulobacter sp. P4_E5; assembly: GCF_056401555.1. Taxonomy (NCBI): domain Bacteria; kingdom Pseudomonadati; phylum Pseudomonadota; class Alphaproteobacteria; order Caulobacterales; family Caulobacteraceae; genus Caulobacter; species Caulobacter sp. P4_E5. The sequence continues at coordinate 54,253 of NZ_JBFUJD010000006.1, read as the reverse complement.
GCGCACCTTCGCTCCGGCGATGAAGTAGGCGAACACGTCGCCGCGCTCGGCCCATTTACGCGCCTGCTTGACCACCCCGTCCAGCTCGTCCGAGGTCATGCCGGTCGGCTCGTCCGGCTTGCTGGACATCAGGCGGGCATAGGTGAAGTCGGCGGTCGGCTGGTCGATGCAGGGCCAGGTCGGCTCTTCGTCGTCGACGGCGTAGACGATGGCCGCGCCGTACTTGGCGGCCAGGTCGTAGAACTCTTGGCAGGCGAAGGTCGGGCTGCGGACCTCCAGCCCGTGGCGCATCGGCAGGCCCTTCAGCTCCTTTGGCAGTAATTTGAGGAAACCCTCGAAATCAGCCGGATCGAACTTCTTGGTGGCCATGAACTGCCAGTTGATCGGGCCGAGCTTCGGACCCAGCTCCTCCATCCCCTGCGACAGGAATTTCTGCAGCGAGTCGTTGTTCTCGGAGAGCACCTTGCGGTTGGTGCAGAAGCGGCTGGCCTTGACCGCGAACACGAAGTCGTCCGGCGTCTCGTCGCGCCACTTCTGCCAGCTGTTGGGCTTGAAGGTCGAATAGTAGGTGCCGTTGATCTCGATGCTGGTCAGCTTGGACGACGCGTATTTCAGCTCGTCCTTCTGCTTCAGGTCATCGGGATAGAAGGCCCCGCGCCAAGGCTCGAAGGTCCAGCCGCCGATACCCGTCCGGATCACGCCCTTGGCCATGTTTGTTCCCTTCCTGTTCACGGCGAACCTAGGGGAACTCGGCCGCCTCGTCGAGAGTGATTCAGGCTGCCAGCGGCTGGCCGAAGGTGATCCAGAAGCGGTTCAGGTCGCGGATGATGAACTCGCGCATGCCGTACTCGGTGTCGTGCGGCGGCTCGAACACCTCGACCCGGTCCTTGAGGCTGTCGAACAGGGCGTCCAGGCCGTCGTCGACGGTCAGGTAGAGGTCGACCTCGCGCCGCTGGGCGTCAGAGGCCTTGCCACCAGCGTTGAACATCACCGCCCCGTCGCCCAGGGTCAGCCGCGCCCAGCTCCAGGCGCCGTCCAGATTGTGGAAGCCGGTCAGCACGAAGCCGAGGTCGCGATACCAGTCGGACGCGGCCCGCACGTCGGGCACGTGGATCAACGGGGTGATGGAGCCGGGCATGGGGTGGTCCTCCGACGGGGAGCGTAGCGCGTCCGGCTGGATCTAGGCTAGCACTCCCCCACCTGACCCGCTGCGCGGGTCGTCCGCCCCCAAAGACGGGCGGAAGGGGATCACCTTCTTCCCCCTCCGGGGGAGGAGCGCCCCCCGGGTCGCGCGAAGCGCGCGCCCGAGGACAGGCTCCGGCGCGGAGGGGGCAAGTCCTCAGCACTCCACCCGGTTGACCGACAGGCCCACCGCCAGGCCGCCCATCGAGGTTTCCTTGTAGATCTCGTTCATGTCCTCGCCGGTGCGCTTCATCGTGGCGATGACCTTGTCGAGGCTGACCGAGTGCTGGCCGTCGCCCAGTAGGGCCAGGCGGGCGGCGTCGATGGCCTTGATGGCGCCCATGGCGTTGCGCTCGATGCAGGGGATCTGCACCAGGCCGCCGATCGGGTCGCAGGTCAGGCCGAGGTTGTGCTCCATGCCGATCTCGGCGGCGTTCTCGATCTGGGCGTTGGTCGCGCCCAGCGCGGCGGCCAGGCCCGCCGCGGCCATCGAGCAGGCCACCCCGACCTCGCCCTGGCAGCCGACCTCGGCCCCGCTGATCGAGGCGTTGCGCTTGTAGAGCGCGCCGATCGCCGCGGCGGTCAGCAGGAAGACGCGAACCTGTTCGGGCGCGCCCTTGTGGAAGCGCACGAAGAACCGCAGCACGGCCGGCACCAGGCCCGCGGCGCCATTGGTCGGGGCGGTGACGACGCGGCCGCCGGCGGCGTTCTCCTCGTTGACCGCCATGGCCCACAGGTTGACGAAATCCATGGCCGCCAGCGGGTCGCTCATCTGGCGCTCCATCCGGCCCAGGATGGTCTGGTGGATCTGGCGGGCGCGGCGCTTGACGGTCAGGCCGCCGGGCAGCACGCCGTCCTGGCGCATGCCGCGATCGATGCAGGCCTCCATGGCCCCGAAGATGCGGTCGAGGCCGGCGTTCATCTCGCCCTCGCTCATCCGGGCCAGCTCGTTGGCGGCCATGACCTGCGCGATGGTCAGGCCGGCCGCCTCGGCGCGCCGCAACAGGTCGTCGCCGCTCTCGAACGGGAACGGGATGGCCGGCCCCTCTTCCGGCGGAGCGTTGCTGCCCATCTCGCGCTCGTCGCGGACGAAGCCGCCGCCGATCGAGAAATAGGTGCGCTCGGCCAGGATGACGCCAGCGGCGTCAAAGGCCGAGAAGGTCAAACCGTTGGGGTGCTGGGGTAGACGCTCGTGGCCCAGCCAGACGATATCGGTGACCGCGTCGAACGCGATGGGATGGTCGCCGCCCAGGGTAAGCGACTGGGTCGCCTGGACCTCCAGCAGGGCAGCCTCGCCGGCGTCGGGATCCAGGTCGGCCGGCACGAAGCCCATCAGGCCCAGAACCACGGCCCGGTCGGTGGCGTGGCCACGGCCGGTCAGGGCCAGGGAGGCGTAGAGCTTGATCTCGACCCGAGCGACGGCGGGCAGCTTCCCGGCTTCGCGCAGCCGGCCGACGAACAGCACCGCGGCGGTCATCGGCCCCATGGTGTGACTGCTCGACGGGCCGACGCCGAGTTTGAACAGGTCGAAGACGGAGGCGGTCATTTCAGAAAACTTCGCACAATCAGCTTGTCATCCCGGAAGCCTCGCAGAGGCTGTCCGGGACCCAGGGGCGGCGCGCACCGCGCTTCGTCACCCCCTGGGTCCCGGCTCTACGCTGCGCTCCGGCCGGGATGACACGGGAGGAGCGCTTCAACGATCTTACTTCCGCTGCGCCGACGTCTTGTCGCGCAGGGCCTTGAACTCCGAGCCCGCCTGCCACTTGGGCCAGACGCGGGAATTGGCCAGGTCGGCGCCGATCTCGTAGACCAGGCCCAGGTCCATGGCCTGGCCGCTGAGGTCCCAGTCGGCCCGCCATTCGTCGGCCGGCTGGTGGTAGCGGTTGTCGGTGTAGTCGGCCTCGGCCTTCTCGCCGGCTTCCTTGCCGCCCTTGTAGAGGTCGTTGCCCGAGCCGATCGAGATGGCCGGCACGCCGCGCTTGGCGAACGGGAAGTGGTCCGAGCGGTAGAAGTGGCCGGCCTGCGGGGCGGGGTCGGGCGTGAAGTAGCGGCCGTGCAGCTTGGCCTTGGCGACCAGCATGTCCTGCAGGTCGACCTTGCCGTCGCCGGACGTGCCGACGTCCTTTGCCGGACCGGCCGCCGACAGGGCGTCGATGTTGATGTCGCCGACCGTGGTCGCCAGCGGGAACAGCGGGTTGGCGCCGTAATACTCCGAGCCCAGCAGGCCCTTTTCCTCGGCGGTCACGGCCAGGAACAGGATCGAGCGCTGCGCCGCCGGGCGGCTCTTGAAGGCGCGGGCCAGCTCCAGGATGCCGGCGATGCCGTCGGCGTTGTCGACGGCGCCGTTGTAGATCTTGTCGCCGCGCGCGTCGGGCGCGCCGACCCCCAGGTGGTCCCAGTGGCCGCTATAGATGACGGTCTCGTTCGGATACTTGGTCCCGACGATGCGGCCGGCGATGTTCTTGGAGACGATCGTCTCGTGCTTGACCTTGTAGTCGGCCGAGAACGTCGCGCCGTTCAGCGCCACCGGCTTGAAGTCGCGGCTCTGGGCCTGCGTCTTCAGGGCGTCGAAGTCGAGGCCGGCCTTCTTGAACAGCTCGACGGCGGTGTCGCGCTGGATCCAGGCTTCCAGCGACGGATGCTGCTTGGTTGGCGCCTTGCGGACGATGTCGAACATCACGTTGGTGTTGGAGTTCTTGACCGTGTTCCAGCCGTACGAGGCCGGGGCCGTCTCGTGGACGATCAGCACGCCGGCGGCGCCCAGGCGGGCGGCTTCCTCGTACTTGTAGGTCCAGCGGCCGTAATAGGTCATGGCCTTGCCGCCGAAGTCGCCGGATCCGGTCTCGAAGTCCGGGTCGTTGATCAGCACGACCAGGATCTTGCCCTTGACGTCCAGACCCTTGAAGTCGTCCCAATTGCGCTCGGGCGCCTTGACGCCATAGCCGACGAAGACGATCGGGGCGTCCTTGATCGAGACGGCGTCGACATTGGTCATGGCGGCGCGGACGGCGATCTGCTCGCCTTGCGTCCAGGCCTGCTTGTCGCCGCCGACCGTGACGCCGGCGCTGACCGGGCCGGTGATCTCGAACTTGCCCAGCGGCACGTTCTGGGTCCAGGCGCGCTTGCCGTCCTTCTGGAGGTCGCCGGCGGGGGACAGGCCGATGGCCTTCATCTGGTCGACGATGTAGCCGACGGCCTTCTTCTCGCCCGCGGTGGCGGGACCGCGACCCTCGAATTCGTCGGACGACAGCACCTTGATGTGGGCCGACAGCTTGGCGGGGTCGATCTTAGGCGCTTCAACCGCGTGCGCCAGCATGGGCGCGGCGAGAAGGGCGGTGGTGAGCAGCAGGCGTTTCATCGAGGGCCCTCTTGAAGGGGAAATCTTGTCGTTGGCGCGGACCCTAGTGGGGGTTTTCGAGCGTGGCTAGGGGCTGGGCCTCGGGAAAGCGCCCCCTCCGTCACGCTGCGTATTCGCAGCGCGCCACCTCCCCCGCGATGCGGGTGAGGAGGGAGCGCTACCATCCTCCCCCGTGCAACGGGGGAGGTGGCCCGGAGGGCCGGAGGGGGCGTTTAGCGCGTGACCCTTCTCCCATCCACCGCCCACCGTTCCAGCCGTTCGCCGTCCCAGACGTGCAGGGCGTCGTAGAGGTTGATGGTCGGGTCGCAGTGGCCCGGCTGCAGCCAGACGAGCTCGCCGACCTGGGGCGCGTCGGCTGGTGTTTCTCGAGCAGGATCGGCGTCGGCGGCGGCCACGGCCTTGTCGAAGCCCAGCGGATCGCGGCCGGCGGCCTTCAGCACATCGAGCGTGGCGGGATGGGCGATCATGCCGTGCTCGTCGCCCATCGGCCGCCACAGCGACCCCGGCGACGCGCCGGCGACCACCCGAGCCGGCGGGCCGTCCATCGACATGGCCTTGAAGCCGGCGTCGACGACGACGTGGCTCTTGTGGCGGGCCGAGACCACGGTCGCGGCCACGAACAGGGCCGGCTCGAACGGCCAGTCGCCGCCGCCCGGCGCGCCGCAGGCGTCATACTCGACGTCCATCACCGCGTAGGAGCCGGCCTGCAGCTCGGTGAACACCCCCGAGGCCAGGTCGAAGGCGTGGGTGCCGGTGCCGCCGCCGGTGACGACGGGCGGGGCCAGGCCGGCGGCGGTAAGCTCGGCGACCAGGGCCTTCAGCGTGGCGAAGGCGGCCTCGTCGGCGCTCTGGCGCAGCGCGCCGTCGTTCAGATGTTGCAGGTGGCCGAGATAGGCTTGGATCCCGGCGAAGCGCAGGCCCGGCGAGGCGTCGGCGGCGCGGGCCAGCTTCAGCGCCTCATGCGGATAGACGCCGGCGCGGTGGGTGCCGAGGTCCAGATCGACCACCAGGTCCAGCACGACCCCCGCCGCCACGGCCGCGTCCGACAGCCGGTCGATCTGGCCCTCGTCATCGGCGACCGCGCCGACCTTGGCGCCGGTCCGGGCCAGCACCGCGAGACGGGCCGTGCCCCACGGCGGGGCGGGGGCGGTGACCAGCACGTCCTGGATCCCGCCGGCCACATAGGCCTCGGCCTCGCCCACCGTCTGGCAGCACAGGCCGACCGCGCCGCGCGCGATGATCAACCGGCCGAGCGTGGAGCACTTGTGGGTCTTGCCGTGGGCGCGGAGGCGCACGCCGGCGGCGTCGCACAGAGCCTGCATGTGGTCGATGTTGCGCGTGAGTGCGGCGCGGTCGACGACGAGGAGGGGTGTCTGGGGGAGGGCGGTGGCGGGCGGCAGGTTCATCGGATATCCCCCTCGAAAATCACCGTGTCATCCCGGCCGCAGCGAAGCGGAGAGCCGGGACCCAGGACAACCGCACTGCGCTTGGCCCCTGGGTCCCGGACAAGCGCTGCGCGCTTTCCGGGATGACACCGATTGTGTGACCTAGATTTGGCCGCTCAAAACCCGCGCGAACAACCCCGGATCCACGTTGCCGCCCGACAGCACGATCGCCGCCGTCTTGCCCTTCAAGTCGATCTTCCCCGTCAAGGCCGCCGTCAGGGCCACGCAGCCGCCGGGCTCGACCACCAGCTTCAGCACCGAGAACGCGTAGCGCATCGCCTCGGCCACCTCGGCGTCGGTCACCGCCACGATCCCCGACAGGTTCCGCTGGTTGATCGGCCACGTCAGCTCGCCGGGGATCGGGGTCAGCAGGGCGTCGCAGATCGAGCGGGCGTCCTGGTCGATCGTCTCGCGCTGACCGCTCTCCAGCGAGCGGCGGGTCTCGTCGAAGCCGGCCGGTTCGGCGCCCCAGACTTCCGTGGATGGAGAAAGGCCCTTCACGGCCGTCGAGGTCCCGGCGATCAGGCCGCCGCCGCCGACCGGCGACAGCACGCGGTCCAGCTCAACGCCCTTGGCGCGCGCCTGCTCGACGATCTCGATGCCCAGCGTGCCTTGGCCGGCGATGATGTGGGGATCGTCATACGAGGGTACGACCACGCAGCCGCGCTCGGCGGCGATCTGGTCGGCGATGGCGACGCGGTCCTCGGTGAAGCGGTCGTAGAAGCGGATCTCGGCCCCGAAGCCCTTGGTCCCCTCGACCTTCACGGCCGGCGAGTCCGACGGCATGACGATCAGGGCCGGCACGCCCAGCAGCTTGGCGGCCAGGGCCACACCCTGGGCGTGGTTGCCGGACGAAAAGGCCACGACGCCGCGGGTCCTTTCTGCGTCGCTCAGCTGGCTGAGCCGGTTATAGGCGCCGCGGAACTTGAAGGCCCCGGCCCGCTGCAGGGTCTCGGGCTTCAGGAACACCCGTCCGCCCAGCCGTTCGTTCAGCGCCGGGCTCTCGATCAGCGGCGTCTCGACGGCCAGGCCCTTCAGGCGTCCGGCGGCGGCTTGGATGTCGGCGAGGGCGATGGTCATGGCGGAGATTTAGGGGGTAAGGCAGCGCTTTTGAAGGCCGAAGGGACGCCCCCTCCGTCACGTCGACTCCAAGTGGCCTTGGCGTCGCCGCGCCACCTCCCCCGTTTCACGGGTGAGGAGGTTTCATCCTCCCCTGCGCAGCGGGGGAGGTGGATCGATGCATCGCATCGAGACGGAGGGGGCGCTCTTCCCCACCGAAACCCTTTCCGACCTTCGCTGTTCGAGCCATATAGAACGCGGGCTCATGCTGTTCAGGACGACTCGATGAAGACCGCCATGTCCGCCGTCGCGGCCGCGACCCTGCTGGGGAGCGCCGCGCTGGGGTTCGCCGCGCCCGCCTTGGCCGGAGAGGCCTTTGTCGGGGTCTACAAGCACGACGTGACCTTCATCGGCGACGCGGTCGGCCTGGGCGCCGCCGGGCGCGAGGAGGGGGCCGACATCCATCTCGGCTATCGCACCGACCGCATCGAGAGCCTGCGCTGGCTGGGCAAGCCGCAGGTCCACACGATGGTGTCGATCAACACCAAGAACACTTCGAACTTCGTGGCCGCCGGTTTCGACTGGAGGATCGAGCTGGGCCAGCCGGGCGGCTTCTATTTCCGTCCCGGGATCGGCCTGGCCTATACCGACGGCAAGGCCGGCCTGCCGCCCGCCAACGCCCCGGGCCTGACCCAGGCCGAGCGCGACCGCCGTACCTATCTCTACTATCATCGCATCGATTTCGGCTCGAAGGTGCTGTTCGAACCGGAGCTGGCGCTGGGCTATCAGATCAACGACCGCTGGGCGGCCGAGCTCAGCTACACCCACCTGTCGAACGGCCAGATCTTCCACCAGGGCAAGAACCAGGGGCTTGACGACGCGGGGGTCCGGCTGGTTTACGCCTTCTGACTTCGCGATGAGCCGATTTGACGGTTCTCGTGTCGCCGCCCACAATCGACTAAACGTCCGCAGCCGAGTCCTGTCGAAGGGCCGCGTGACGTCACCGGGCAGGTGACAAGGCATATCTCTACCATGGCCAATGTGACCGTCGTCGGCGCCCAGTGGGGCGATGAAGGCAAGGGCAAGATCGTCGACTGGCTCAGCAACCGAGCCGATGTCGTCGTGCGCTTCCAGGGCGGCCACAACGCCGGCCATACGCTGGTGGTGGACGGCAAGGTCTACAAGCTGGCCCTGCTGCCGTCGGGTGTCGTGCAAGGTAAGTTGTCGGTCATCGGCAACGGCGTCGTCGTCGACCCGTGGCACCTGCTGGGCGAGATCGACAAGATCGCCGACCAGGGCGTGGCCATCACGCCCGAGCTGCTGATCCTGGCCGACAACGCCTGCCTGATCCTGCCGCTGCACAAGGACCTGGACCAGGCCCGCGAGGCCGCCTCGACCCAGAAGATCGGCACCACCGGCCGCGGCATCGGCCCCGCCTATGAAGACAAGGTCGGCCGCCGCGCTATCCGCGTCGCCGACCTGGCCGATCCGGAAGCCCTGAAGCCGAAGATCGAGCGGTTGCTCAGCCACCACGGCGCCCTGCGTCGCGGCCTGAACCTGCCGGAAGCGAACGCCCAGGAACTGTTCGACGCCCTGATGGAATTGGCCCCGCGCATCCTGCCCTACGCCCAGCCGGCGTGGCGGGTGCTGGACCAGGCCCACAAGGCCGGCCGCAGGATCCTGTTCGAGGGCGCGCAAGGCGCTCTGCTCGACGTCGACCACGGCACCTATCCGTTCGTGACCTCGTCCAACACCGTGGCGGGCCAGGCCTCGGCCGGCTCGGGCATGGGGCCCTCGGCGACCGGCTTCGTGCTGGGCATCGTCAAGGCCTACACCACCCGCGTTGGCGAGGGCCCGTTCCCGGCCGAGCTGTTCGACGAGGTCGGCCAGCATCTGTCGACGGTCGGCCGCGAGGTCGGGGTCAATACCGGCCGCGCCCGCCGCTGCGGCTGGTTCGACTCGGTGCTGGTGCGCCAGTCGGTGGCCATCAACGGCATCCACGGCGTGGCCCTGACCAAGCTGGACGTGCTGGACGGCCTGAAGACCCTGAAGATCTGCGTCGGCTACAAGATCGGCGACAAGGTCGTCGACTATTTGCCGGCCGGCTTGCGCGACCAGGCCGCCGCCACGCCGGTCTACGAGGAGATCGAAGGCTGGACGCAAAGCACCGCCGGCGCCCGCTCGTTCAAGGACCTCAACGCCAACGCCATCAAGTATGTGCGCCGGGTCGAGGAGCTGATCGGCGCTCCGGTGGCCCTGCTGTCCACCAGCCCCGAGCGCGACGACACCATTCTCATGCGCGACCCCTTTCAGGGGTAGCGAGGGTCTGATGCGCGACCCCTTTCAGGGGTAGCGGGCCTGACGCGCGACCCCTTCCAGGGGTAAGCGCTGCAATAAGTGCGACGGACCGTCGCACGGTAAACGCTTGGTGAACTATGTCAGGCCTAGCCTCCCGCGACTTTCGTGTTGCGGGAGGAGCGCTTTTGGCACTCCGGGACTTCCTCGAAGACGGGCTGGAAGGCGCGACACTCATCATGAGCCGTCGCAGCCGGGTGGGACGCATTCTCGTCACCTTGCTGGTGGGCGGGCTGGTGGCTTTCCATTTTGGAGCCCGGCCGGCGCTGGCGTGGGGCGGGGTGAATCTCGTCCTGGAAGGGTGGCTCGTCTATCTGCAGATGACCTTCAAGCCGCGGGCCGAGGGGCGGACCAATCCGTTCGTTCGCCTGGGGCCGCCGGCGGCCTTCGCCCTCGCCTGGTCGGTGATGGCGGGCCTTTCAGCCGTGCACGGCCCGATGGCGATGAAGTTCGCGGCCCTGATCATCCTGTTCGGCCTGATCGTCGAAGGCTTGAAATACGCCACCGTCAGCCGGTCGGCGATGCTGTCGATCCTGCCCGGGCCGTTCTTGGCCCTGATCCTGGTGCCGATGCTGGGGCCGAAGTTTACCATCCTGGACAAGGCCGTGGCCCTGATCGTGCTGGCCGGCCTGGCTGGCTACGCCATCGACGCCGTGCGCCTGATGCGCGGCGCGGCCAGGGCGCTTGAGCGGGCCCAGGCCGAGGCCCTGGAGGCCAGCCGCGCCAAGTCGGCCTTTCTGGCGATGATGAGCCACGAGCTGCGCACGCCGATGAACGGGGTGCTGGGCCTGGCCCACGCCCTGCGCGGCACGGCGCTGGACCCGCGCCAGGCCGAGTATCTCGAGATGATCGAGCAGTCGAGCCACGGCCTGATGACCATCCTCAACGACATCCTGGATCTGTCCAAGATCGAGGCCGGCAAGCTGGAGCTGGAGGTCGCGCCGTTCGACATCCGCAAGCTGGCCGCCCAGATCCGCCTGGTGTGGAGCGAGACGGCGCGGCTGAAGGGCCTGGAGCTGGTGCTCGACATCGATCCGGACACCCCCGCCTGGCTGTCCGGCGACGCGGCGCGGGTGCGGCAGATCCTGATGAACCTGGTCTCCAACGCCCTGAAATTCACCGAAGCCGGCCGGGTCACCGTACGGATCGCCCCGGCCGCGGGCGACGCCGGGATCGTCGTGGCCGTCTCCGATACCGGAATCGGCCTGAGCGACGAACAGCGCGCCCGGCTGTTCACCCCCTTCGCCCAGGGCGACCGCACCATCGCGCGCCGGTTCGGCGGCACGGGCCTGGGCCTGGCGATCTGCCGGCAGCTGGTCGAGATGATGGACGGCGAGATCGGCGTCGAGAGCGTCGCGGGCCAAGGCTCGACCTTCGCCGCCCATCTTCCCCTGCCGGCCGCGCGGGCGCTCAGCGACTTCACGGGGCCGGTCGCCGCGCTGGACCTGGCGGGCGCGCGGGTCCTGGTCGTCGACGACAACGTGGTCAACCAGACGGTGGCGCGCGCCATCCTCGAGGCCGTCGGCGTCTCGGTGGCCACGGTCGGCGACGGCTACGCGGCCTTGGCCCGGCTGCGGGTCGAGGACTTCGACGTCGTGCTGATGGACGTCCACATGCCGCAGATGGACGGGGTCGAGGCGGTGCGCCGGATCCGCGCGGGCGAGGGCGGCCGGGTCGACCTGCCGGTCGTGGCCCTGACCGCCGACGCCATGATCGGCGACGCCGAACGCTTGCTGGCCCAAGGCTTCGACGACGCCCACCCCAAGCCGATCCAGCCGGCGGGCCTGTTGGCCACGGTGGCGGGGCTGCGAACGCCGCCACCGATGATCGAACGGCTGAGAGCGGTGGGAATGTAGCGGCCTTTGAAGCTCTCCTCCCCCTCTGGGGGAGGGGGACCGGCGAACGCCGGTGGAGGGGCCCTGTGAGATTGCCAACGCAGTACCGCTTCGCGACTCCCTCCGTCTCGGCGCGTATTCGCACCGATCCACCTCCCCCTAATGGGGAGGAGAGCTGAAAAGGCTCCTCCCCACTTCCGGCCGCGCGCGTTCGAGCGGACGCGGCCCGCTCAGCGTTTGTTAGCAGGCGGTGGCGTATGACGGTGGGTCTCAAGTCCGGGGGTTTCGTGTCCGCAGTCGCGCGTCGTCGCAAGCTCAGGCCTATCAACAAGGCCGACCGCGTGATGCGCAGCCTGCGCGCCCTGGAGCGCACGGCCTCGACCAGCCGCGTGCTGAACCTGATCGCCATCGAGGCCGAGAGCGCCCACCGGCCCGAATACGCCGAGGCCCCGCTGTTCAGGAACAAGATCCTGAACACCGCCCTGATCATCAAGCACCGCCTGCGCAACGACGACATCTACCTGTTCGACGAGGCGCGGCCGACCGCGACCAAGATCGTCATTCCGTTCGACCGCCAGGACCTCGGCCTGGGCGGCCAGTCGGTGTTCGTGGGCCAGCGCGGCTGGACCGACGTGCTGGTCGAGGCCTGCAACGCCTCGGGCGACATGCACCGCGACCTGTCGGTTCTGCGGATGATCGACACCCTGCCGTCGCTGGACCCGTTTCTGCTGCGCGAGCACCTGCGCCGCCACGACCTGTCCGTGGCCAGCTGCTATTTCGCCCTGTCGCCAGCGGACTACGAGGCCATGCAGGGCTTCGTGACCATGGAGATCACCAAGCTGATCGAGCTGGCCTATCGCGACATCGGCGGTATCGGCCGGGCCCACGCCGCGCGGCTGGTCGAGGCCCTGCTGGCCACCGACGTCGACGAGCGCCTGGAGCCCCTGCGCGAGACCCTGGTCATGGAGGGTGGCAGCTTCAAGGAGGGCGTCTTCAGCTGGAAGGGCTTCCTCTACTACAAATGGGTGCTGACCACTCTGTGGCCCAAGCTGACCGACATCGCCGCGGAGATCGGCCGCATCGCCGTCACCGGCCAGCGCGACGCCGAGACCGGCCGCTATCTGGAGGAGGCCCGCCGCCGCCTGCAGGGCGGGGTGATGGTCGAGCGCACCGCGATCCTGCGCACCTTACGGATCTATGACGACGCCTTCGACAACCTGGTCGACAACGCCCGGCCCCAGGCGTTCCGCGACTTCCTGCTGCGCGCGCCCGAGCTGTTCCTGAGCCTGGGCGAGCGGGTTGGGGTGATCTCGCACATCTCCAGCTTCTGGCGCTATCGCTTCCCCGAGGGCGAGGCCCTGACGGCCCATATCGACGAGGCGGTTGATATCTTCATGGACTTTGAAGCAGGGCTGTCGGCGCCGTTGATCGGCTAGGGGCGATCAGACGGCACTCCGAAAACCCAACCCCCCGTGTCATCCCGGAAAGCCCGCAGGGCTTGTCCGGGACCCAGGGGCCGGCGCAGGTGCGGTTGCCCCTGGGTCCCGGCTCTCCGCTGCGCTACGGCCGGGATGACACATGAAAGGGCGGTTCAAATTGCGTCTGGACACTAGGCTCTCCTAGCAATCGCGCCCTGACAAACTGACGCGGTTAACGCTCGAAGATTATCAAGCGGATTTTTACATTCTAAGGTTAGTCATCGAGGTCTAGTTTCGAGGAGCTTCGCTTCCGTGTTCGACGGGAACGCCCGCACAATCCAGCGTATCGCCGCCAAGATGCAGCGAGTCATGGTCGTGGACCCCAACCCCGCGACCGCCCGACTGCTGGCTGAACACATGCGCCCGCTGGGCGGCGTGCAGATCTTCGCCGCGCCGTCGGCGGAGAAGGGCTACGCCATGGCCCGGGCCACCGATCCGCAGCTGATCTTCGTCGAGCACGCCCAGAACGGCGTCGACGGCCTGGCCTTCACCCGCAAGATCCGCCGCAGCGACCTGGTCTGCCGCGAGGCGCCGATCATCATGTGCACCGCCGAGGCCACGGCCGAGGCGATCTTCGGCGCCCGCGACGCCGGGGTGCACGAGTTCATGCGCAAACCCTTCACGATCAAGGACCTGGAGCGCCGTCTCGAGGCCGTGACCCTGAAGCCGCGCGACTGGATCGAGGCGGTAGCCTATGTCGGCCCCGACCGCCGCCGCTTCAACTCGGCCGACTACAAGGGGCCGCGCAAGCGCAAGGCCGACGCGGCCGGCACGCCCGCCGCGCGCCTCTCGCAGGCCCTGCGCATCGTCAAGTCGGCCGCCCAGGCGCTGGACATCGATCCGGCCCAGGCCCGCCGCGCGCTCTTGGCGCAGGCCGTGGAGCTGAAGAAGGTCGGCGAGGCCGTCAAGGATCCCCGCCTGCTGGAAGCCGCAGCGGCGCTGGAGACCTGCATGGGCGCGGACATGGCCGGCTCGGCCGGCCGCGCCGAACTGGTCAAGCGCATCGACGCCCTGATGGGCTTCATGACCGAGGACACCGGCCGGGCGGCGTAGGGACAAGATCCTCCCCCGCCCGCGGGGGAGCATCTACAAAAAGGCGGCGTCCTCGCGGGCGCCGCCTTTGTCTTGTCTGGTCGCGAAACCCTAGAACGCCATGCGGGCGATCAGCTGGAACACCGGGCCGGCCTTTTCACGTTCCAGCTCGTACTCGTCGAACGAACGGCCGCGCTGGTCGGCCAGGGTGGTGAACTTGTTGAAGGTCTCCTTCTTGTCGGAGTCCAGCAGGTTGGAGCCGGTCAGGCGCACGGTGGTGGTCTTGCCGAGGCGCTTTTCGATGAAGGCTTCCAGGTCGCCGCCGTAGGTGGTGGTGACCTCTTCGCCGACGACGCGGCTATAGGCCTCGCCTTGCTTGCGATAGCTGACGCCGAACGAGGCGGCCCAGCTGGGCAGGTCCTGGATGAAGCCGACGTTGAACACCGACTCCGCCTGGCTGTTGAAGCGGCGCTTGCCGAACTCGTCGCCGACCTCGCTGTCCAGGTACGAGTAGTTCAGGAACACGCCGGTGTTTTCCATGCCGATGAACGACAGCGGCGTGGAGAGGTCGAACTCGACGCCGTAGACCTTGCCGTCGCCGGTGTTGCGGGCCGAGTACAGCCAGGTCAGGTCGCCGGGCGCGCTGGCCGAGCCGGGCGTCCCGGTGTTGTAGATCTCGATCAGGTCCTTGATGTCGCGATAGAAGACGTTGACCCCGAACACGCCGTCGCGGCCCATGCGGCGCTCATAACCGACGTCCAGGCCCCAGGCCTTTTCCGGATTCAGGCGCGGGTCGCCGCGGAAGTCGTTGTCGCCCAGCTCTTCTTCCAGCGTGACGGGCGACAGGAACTGGAAGCTGGGGCGGCGCACCGTGCGGGCCACCGAGGCGTAGACCTGGTCGACGGTGGTCAGGTTGTAACGCACCGAGGCCGACGGCAGCAGGACCTGGTAGTCCTTGTCGGTCTGTTCGTTGATCACGAAGTCCTGGACCGTGACGTCGGTGGTCTCGTAGCGCAGGCCCGCTTCCCACTTCAGGCCGTTCGAGCGGCCCGACAGCATCACGTACGGGTCGAGGCGGGTCTGCTCCAGGCGCGCCTTGCTGGTGATGGCGAACGGCTTGTAGGCGGGCGGGGTCGCGGCCGGCAGGTTGTAGCGGTTGCGCGGAACCTCGGTGACACGAGCGTCGCGGCGCTTGGCCTCGTACTGGACGCCGAATTCCAGGTCGGTCCCGGCGGTCAGCTCGCGCTTGTGCTCCAGCTTGGCGCTGGCCTCGTCGTCGCTGGTGCGGCTCTTGGCCCGGTCGCCGGTGAAGCGGTCGCCGTCGGGGAACGGCGTGGTGTCGCGCAGATATTCGGTCTCGTACTCGAACTCGTACTCGTCGGCCTGGAACGCCGCGTAGCCCAGCTTCACGGTGGTCATGCCGCCGGCCATCGGGAACTTGTACTTGCCGTTCAGCGAGTAGCTGTCCTGCTGGATGTCGACGTCGTTGTCGTTGATCGTCGACAGGTTGGCGTTGCTGACGACGCCCTTGTTGTACTCGATCGAGTCTTCGTTCTGGAAGCGGTCGGTGTGGACGTAGAAGCCGTTCACCGACAACTGGCCGTCGCCGACCGGCACGTCGTAGGCGACGTTGAACGAGCTGTCGGTGCCGTTGCGGACGTCGGTCTGGAACTCGTTGTTGTTCAGGGCCGCGCCGGGCGCGTCGTAGCGCAAGCTGAGCTTTTCCTTCGGGTTGCGGCGGCCTTGGACATTGGCGCCGACCAGCAGACGGCCGGGGCCGACCTGGCCGCCCCAGACGCCGCCGATGACTTCGCGCACGCGCTTGTCGTCGAAGCGCAGGGCGCCGACGCGGACATAGCCGCCGTCCAGGGCCAGGGCGTCGCGCAGCACGATGTTCAGGGCCCCGGCCACGGCGTCGCCGCTGCGGTTGGCCGAGGCGCCGCGCGAGATCTCGATGTGGTCGATCAGCTCGGCCGGGATGCGGTCGACGAAGAAGGCCTGGTCGGCGCCGTTACCGAACGCGCCCGAGCTGGAGCCCGAGCCGGGGACCTTCTCGCCGTTGATCAGGATCTGGGTGTAGGCCGGGTCGAGGCCGCGCAGGCGCACGCCGTCCGATTCCAGCACGTCCGACAGGAACGAGACGCTGGGCACGCGCTTCAGGGCGTCGCCGACGGTCAGCGGCTCGAAGCGCTGGAAGTAATCGAGGCCGTAGTCGAGGACCGGCGCGGTCGAGTCGGTGCGGTTGCGATAGGCGATCTTGGCCTGGACCACGACCGCCGAGGCCAGGGTCGGTTCGTCAGCGGTCGCGATCGGCGCCTCATCAGGCGCGGCGGCGACGGCCGAAGCCAGGGCCAGCGGCGCGAGCGCCGCCAGCGCGAAGAGCATGGTCTTCTTCATCGATATCCCCTTGTTGTGCTCCGCGCGCGATTTGAGCAGGCGCGGTTGGACAGCCCGGGGTCGGCTTAGTTTCGTGTCGCGATGTTTCGCTGACAGTTTTGTTTCAAAATATTGAAGGGACCGCGTGACGCCCCCTCCGTCTCGCCGCGTATCCGCGGCGATCCACCTCCCCCGTTGCACGAGGGAGGATGGGAGGTTTCCTCCTCACCCGCGAAGCGGGGGAGGTGGCGCGATGCGGATACGCATCGTGACGGAGGGGGCGTTTTTGGAGCCTATCCCCTACCGTTGACCGGCGGGTCTGGACAGCCAGTGCCGCAGCGCGCCGTTGACCGGGCCGGGCGCTTCCATCGGCGTCATGTGGCCGGCGTTGGGGATCACCACCAGGTGCGAGCAGCCGATCGCCCAGGCCATCTCGCGATGGCCGGCGGCGGGGGTGATCTGGTCGTTCTCACCGCAGATGATGACCAGCGGCACACGCAGGGCCTTCAGCGCGGCCTCGCCGTCCTCGCGCTCCAGGCTGTTCTGGCGCAGGAACACCTCGCGGCCCAGGCGCTGGGTCATGTCGACGATGCGGCCGGTCAGGCCCGCGTCGTCCAGGCGCGAGGCGTCGACATAGGATTTCATGATCGCCTGGCCGATGCCTAAGAACGTCCCGCCCTTGGCGGCGGCCTTGTTCAGCGCCTTGCGCTGGGCGGCGCGCTCGGGCGTGTCGACGCGGATCGAGGTGTCCAGCAGGGCCAGGCGCTCGATCCGCTCCGGCGCGATTCGGGCGATCTCCTGGGCCACGTAGCCGCCCATCGAGAACCCGGCCAGGGCGAAGCTCGGCTCGGCCTTGGCCAATACGCTTTGCGCCATCTCGTGGAGGGTCGCATAGGGCGCGAGATCGGGAACCCACGGACGGGAGACGTCGGCGAGGCCGGTGATCTGGTCGCGCCACAGCTCGGCGTCGTTCAGCAGGCCAGGCAGCAGGATCAGCTGGGGGAGGGGAGCGGTCATCGTCGCTTTCTAACCCCTTCTCCCCTTGCGGGAGAAGGTGGCAGCCCCCGGGTCGCGCGAAGCGCGCGCCCGAGGATAAACTCCGCTGACGGATGAGGGGTTGCGCCGATCTATCGGACAGGGCTTTCGACCCCTCACCCGACCCTTCGGGCCCCCCTCTCCCGCAAGGGGAAAGGGGAAACGAAAAAGGAGCGCTCGAAAGCGCCCCTTCGTCTCGATCCTGTAAGCGAAGCCTACGCCTCGACCATGTTCTTGGCGATCGCCGCCTCGCGCATGTTCTTCTGCAGCTTCTCGAACGCCCGGACCTCGATCTGGCGCACCCGTTCGCGGCTGACGCCGTACTGCGAGGCCAGTTCTTCCAGGGTGGTCGGGTCGTCCTTCAGGCGGCGCTCGGTCAGGATATGACGCTCGCGGTCGGTCAGCTCGACCATCGCTTCTTCCAGAAGCGACATCCGCAGCGACTTTTCCTCGTTCTCGGCGACCATGGTCTCTTGCGACACCTGCTCGTCGTCGGCCAGCCAGTCCTGCCACTCGCTCTCGCTGTCCGAACGCAGCGGCGCGTTCAGCGAGGCGTCGGGGCCCGACAGGCGGCGGTTCATCGAGATGACCTCGCTGTCCAGCACGCCCAGCTTGGTGGCGATGGCGCTAACCTGTTCGGGGCGCAGATCGCCGTCCTGGAAGGCCTCGATCTGGCTCTTGGCCTTGCGCAGGTTGAAGAACAGCTTCTTCTGCGCAGCGGTCGTGCCCATCTTCACCAGCGACCACGAGCGCAGGATATATTCCTGGATCGAGGCGCGGATCCACCACATGGCGTAGGTGGCCAGGCGGAAGCCCTTGTCGGGCTCGAACTTCTTGACGGCCTGCATCAGGCCGACATTGCCTTCCGAGATCACCTCGCCGATCGGCAGGCCATACCCGCGATAGCCCATGGCGATCTTGGCCACGAGGCGCAGGTGCGACGTCACCATCTTGTGGGCGGCTTCGCTGTCCTGATGCTCTTTCCACCGCTGGGCGAGCATGAACTCCTCGTCCTTGGGCAGCATCGGGAACTTGCGGATCTCGGTGAGATAACGCGACAAGCCGCCGTCCGGCGACATCACCGATAGAGAATTCACGGCCATATTACTCATATCCCCTTGCGTGCGGATCCGCTCGCCGTTCGCGCGCGATCATCCCCCACACGGAGGACTAGATAGTTCGCGGAGCGGCTGTTGGAAGGGTGGTAACGCATTTGTAATGTCCGAGTTCACGGCTTGGGTATTGCATAAATGCGGCGTCACTTTGCTCCGGCGCGCGGCTGGGCCAATCTGCCCCTCCAAAGAGGGGAGTCGCTGATGATCCGTTTCGTGCTTCGCGTCCTGATCGCCGCCGCCGGCCTGTGGCTGGCCGCGCGCATCGTGCCTGGCGTCACCGCCGACGGCTGGACCACCCTGATCATCGCCGGCTTCCTGCTGGGGATCGTCAACGCCATCGTCCGGCCGGTGGTGACCATCCTGACCTTCCCGCTGACCATCATCACCCTGGGCCTGTTCCTGCTGGTGGTGAACGCGGCGATGATCGGCCTGGTGGCCTGGTTCCTCGACGGCCTGGCGGTCAGCGGCCTGTGGGCCGGGGTGATGGCGGCGATCGTGACCGGCGTCGTCAGCTGGATCGGCCAACTGCTGCTGGGTGACGCGAAGAGGGCCGAGCGGGAGTAACCTTTCTCCGACCTCCCCGGCGAAGGCCGGGGTCCAGATCTCATGGCGCTTGAGCTGATTGGAAGGGCGCGGCGCTCATAGAGCCTGCTTCAGCGCTCTTCCAGCTGGATCCCGGCTTTCGCCGGGAAGGTCGGGCGTTGGATGTGACGCCACGACTGCGAAGAAAGGCATTCGCCAACGAAGAACACGGTAAACGCCCCCGCAAACACTGTGACACCGCCGTGAAGTTTTCGCGAAATGAACCGTCGCAAGCGGGGCCATTAGCGGGTCGTTAGGCGCGAAATGGTCCCTGCCTCCCGCGAGTGGAGGCGTTATTATGTTCACCCTGCGGGACACTGTTTCTTCCCTGACCCCGGCGCGTCAGGACGATCTTGGCAAGGCGCTCTACGAGCGCTTCCGCGAGGAGCCCGACACCCTGATCATCCCGGTGCTGGACGGCGAGGACCGTCCGATCGGCATCGTCGAGCGCAACGCCTTCTTTCTGCGGATGGCGGCCGAGTATGGCCGAGCCCTCTACGCCAACCGCCCGATCTCGACCCTGATGGACCGCGAGCCGCTGGTCGTCGACGCCGACGCCGAGCTGGCCGAGTTCACCACCGACAGCCTGTCGTACCGCGCCTCGGACCTGCTGCGCGGCTTCATCGTCACCGAGAACGAGCGCTATCTGGGCGTTGGCACGGTGCTGGGCCTGCTGCAGGCGACGAACGAGACCAACCGCCGGGGCGTGGCCCAGATCGCCCGCCTGGCCCACTACGACCCGCTGACCGACCTGCCCAACCGGGTGCTGTTCCAGAAGCACCTGGTCGAGGCCCTGGCCCGCCGGGCGCGCAAGGGCGACCAGCTGGCCGTCCACTTCATCGACCTGGACCGCTTCAAGACCGTCAACGACACCCTGGGCCACCCGCTGGGCGACGCCCTGCTGCGCGAGGCCGCCGAGCGGCTGCGGGCCTGTGTGCGCGAAGGCGACACCGTGGCCCGCCTGGGCGGAGACGAGTTCGCGGTGGTCCAGACCGGCCTTTCGGACATGTCCGGCGCCACGCGCCTGGCAGGCCGGGTCGTCGAGGCCATGGCCGCGCCGTTCGACCTGCAAGGCCACCAGGTTGTGATCGGCGCCAGCGTCGGCGTCGCCGCCGCGCCCTCGGACGGCGAGGACGCCGACGAACTGCTCAAGAAGGCCGACATGGCCCTCTACCGCGCCAAGGGCGACGGGCGAGGGGCCTTCCACTTCTTCGAACGGGCCATGGACGAGCAACTTCAGGCCCGCCGCGCCCTGGAGCTCGATTTGCGTCGCGCCCTGCAAGCCGGCGAGTTCGAGCTGTTCTACCAGCCGCTCTACAATCTGGGCGACGAGCGGGTGACGGGCTGCGAGGCCCTGCTGCGCTGGCGCCATCCGGATCGGGGCATGGTCTCGCCGGCCGACTTCATTCCCCTGGCCGAGGAAATCGGCCTGATCGTGCCGCTGGGCGAGTGGGTGCTGCGCGCCGCCTGCGCCGAGGCGGCCAAGTGGCCCGACTACGTGCGGCTGGCCGTCAACCTGTCGCCGGCCCAGTTCCGCGACCGGGGCCTGGTGCGCACCGTGGTCTCGGCCCTGGCGATGTCGGGCCTGCCGGCCCAACGGCTGGAGCTGGAGATCACCGAGTCGGTCCTGCTGCAGGACAGCGCGGCCAACATGACCATGCTGCACGATCTGAAGGCCCTGGGCGTGCGGATCTCGATGGACGACTTCGGCACCGGCTACAGCTCGCTGAGCTATCTGCGCAGCTTCCCGTTCGACAAGATCAAGATCGACCAGACCTTCGTCCGCGACATCCTCGACGACAGCGACGCCATGGCCATCATCAAGGCCGTGCTGGACCTCGGCGCCAGCATGGGCATCGTCACCACGGCCGAGGGCGTCGAGACCCTGGAGCAGCTCAACGCCCTGCGCGGCCAGGGCTGCGCCGAGATTCAGGGCTACTTCATCAGCCGCCCGGCCCCGGCCAGCGAGATCGCCCGGCTGCTGGGGATCACCGAGACCTCGGCGGCGGCCGAGGCGGCGCCCATAGTCACCTTCTCCCAGAAGGAGAAGGGGGGACCCGCGCCGCGGGCGTGGGCGGATGAGGGGTTACAACGGTTGGGGTCCTGACGCCCCCTCCGTCACGTCGCCTATCGGCGCCGCGCCACCTCCCCCGTTTCACGGGTGAGGAGGGGTGCGGTTTCCTCCTCCCTCGCGAAGCGGGGGAGGTGGCGCGCTGCGGATACGCAGCGTGACGGAGGGGGCGCTGCCGCCTAACCCACCCTCTTCAACGCCGCGCCCAGGTCCTCGACCATCTCCGGCGTCGTCGCCCATGAGCACATGAAGCGCACCGTGCCGTCCAGGAAGCGGTAGACGAACCAGCCCTCGCCGCGGAGGCGCTCCAGGGTCGGCTCGTCCATCTCGACGAAAATCCCGTTGGCCTCGACCGGATGCTTGATCGGGAAGGGCATCAGGTCCGCCAGCTTGCGGGCCATGGCGTTGGCGTGGGCCGCGCGGGCCGCCCAGGGTCCGGTCGAACCGTCCTCGCCCAGCAGGCCCAGCCACGGGGCGGCCAGGAAGCGGCCCTTGGAGATCAGCTGGCCGGCGTGCTTGAGCCGGGCGTCCAGGCGGCGGGCGTGGCCGGGGTTCAGGAACACCACGGCCTCGGTCGGGGTCGAGCCGACCTTGGTGCCGCCCATGACGAGGATGTCGACGCCCATCCTGGCCACGCTCTTCAGGTCGAAGCCGGCGGCCACCGCGTTGGCCAGGCGGGCGCCGTCCAGGTGGACGCCGCAGCCCTTGGCCTTCACCGGCCCGATCAGCGCCCGCAGGTCGTCTTCCGAATAGACCGTGCCGTATTCGGTGGCGGTGGTCAGCGACAGGGCGGCGGCGGGCTGGTTGTACGAGACCTCCGGCCGGGCCAGCGCCGCCTCGAGGTTCGGAAGGGCGATCTTGCCCGAGGCGCCGGCCAGGCCGATCAAGCCCACGCCCTGGCCGAAGAAGCCGGGGGCGCCGGTCTCGTCGGTGCAGATGTGGGCATGCTCGTGGGCCAGCACCGCCTCGTGCGGCTGGGCCAGCAGGGTCAGGGCAAAGGCGTTGGCGGCCGTGCCCGAGGCGGTGAACCGCACCTGGGCGTCGGCGTCCAGCAGGGCGCGGATGCGATCGGCGGCCGCCTTGCTGACGTGGTCGGTCCCATAGCCCGAGGCCGGGCCGGCGTTGGCGGCGACCAGGGCCTCCATCACCTCGGGCATGGCGCCCGCGACATTGTCCGAGGCGAAGTCGTAGCGGGCGGTTTTGGTCATCTAGCTCGGCGGCGGTTGGGGCGGATTTTGCGGGAAGGCCGGCAGGCCGGGATCGATCGGATGCCACGGCTGGGCCTCGCTGGTCCAGATGTGGATGCTCGGCGCCAGGGACGAGGGATCGTCCATGCTGCCCAGCTTCACCGGATAGAAGGGCCCGATGGCCGGCTCGGAGATCAGCGGCGTGCCGCAGTCGGCGCAGAACACGCGGTCGATGTTCAGGCCGCTGCCGCCGGGGCTGGCGTAGCGCTTGGGCTGGCCCTTGGTGAAGACCAGGCCGTCCTTGGGCGTCAGGGCCACATAGTTGGGACCGCCGCCCGTGCCGTACTGGCACTGCCGGCAATGGCAGACGCCGACGCCGATCAGCGGCGCGGTGATCTCATACCGGATGGCGCCGCACGCGCAGCCGCCCTCGATCTTGCTCATGGTTTCGCTCCCTGGGTTGGATCGCGCCATCCTGCACGAACGGCGCAGTGTGGGAAGTCAGGTGGCCACGACGAACCGCGCCCGCACCTTGGGCCACAGCATGTTCACCGCCAGGCCGGTCAGCACCAGGGCCGCGGCGATCAGCTTCCAGGCCGGCAGGCCCTCGCCCAGCAGCAGGGCCGAGGCGCCCATGCCGAACACCGGCACCAGCAGGGCCATTGGCGTCACCGTGGCGGCCGGGTGGCGGGCCAGCAGCCAGCCCCAGGCGGCGTAGCCGAACATGGTGTTGCCCACCGCCTGCCAGGCGACGGCGGCCCAGGTCAGGGCGTCGGCGCCGGTCACGCCCTTGACGATGGCCGGCCAGCCTTCCAGCCACAGCGACATCAAGAAGAGCGGCGGGATCGAGAACAGGCTCGCCCAGACCACATAGCCCAGCATGTTCACCGGCCCGGCCTGACGCGCGACGATATTGCCGCCCGACCAGCTGAGCGCGGCCACTAGGATCAGCAGCACGCCCAGCGGCGTGGCCGAGCCGCCGCCATGCGCGGCGATCAGCACGATGCCCGAGGCGGCCAGCAGCAGGGCGGCGATCTGGAAACCCTGGACCCGCTCCTTGCTGATCCACATGGCCATGCCGATGGTGAAGAACACCTGGGTCTGCACGACCAGCGAGGCCAGGCCCGGCGAGATGTGGCCCTTCATGGCCACGAACAGCAGGCCGAACTGCCCCGCCCCGATCAGCACGCCATAGGCCGCCAGATTGGCCCACGACACCGCCGGCTTCTTCACGAAGAACGCCATCGGGACCAGCACCAGGCAGAAGCGCAGGGTGGCGAACAGCAGCGGCGGCAAGTGGTCCAGGCCGATGCGAATGACCACGAAATTGGTGCCCCACACCGCCACCACGGCCAGGGCCAGCAGGAAGTGGCGCAAGGGCAGGGGGGCGTGGGTCATGGCCGTTCCAATCGCAAGCTGGACTGGGGTGGGACTTGGGCCTTCAGGGCGTGGGTCGCAATGGAAACATTGTCTCGGTGACAATGGGGGCGGCTGGCTTGGCGGCGACGCACCAGCCCACTTTTTAGGTGTCATCCCGGCCGCAGCGAAGCGGAGAGCCGGACCCAGGGCAACCACACTGCGCCGGCCCCTGGGTCCCGGACAAGCGCTGCGCGCTTTCCGGGATGACACGCTATTTTGAGCTTTTGCGATCCTGAGCCGCCCCGATCCCCAGCCCCCGCACCAGCGTCGACAGCGCCAGCGCCCGCAGCTTGGCGGGATCGATGGTCGGGCCCAGCTTGTCGCTCAGTTGCAGCATCAGCATGCCGTGCAGCACCGACCAGAACAGGTGGCCGATCAGCTCGGCGTCGCCCTGCATGCCGCCGGCGTCGATCATCGCCTCGACGTGGACGGTCATGGTGCGCCGCGCGCGCGCCGCGGCGGCGGTCAATTCGGGATAGTCCTTCTCGGTCGGCTGGCTGAGATCGAACATCAGCTTGTAGGCGTGCGGCTCGCTCAGGGCGAAGGCGATATAGGCCTCGCCGGCGGCGCGGGACTTGTCCAAGGGGCCGCCGGGGCGCGCCATGGCCGCCTCGATGGTGTCGGCGAAGCGGGCGAAGGCGGCGGCGCGGACGGCGGCCAGGATGGCGTCCTTGTCCTTGAAGTAGCGGTAGGGGGTCATCGGACTGACGCCCAGGGCCTGGGCCAGCTCGCGCATGGTCACCGCCTCGATGCCCCGTTCGGCGAACAGGCCCTCAGCGGCCACGCACAGCCGGCGGCGGAAGTCTTCGACGTCTTCAGGCGACAGGACGCGGGGCAAGAGGGAATCCGGGTTGACTCGACCCCTCGCTTACAGCATAAATTTACACTGTAAACAATAACCAATGGGAGGACTGGCCATGGACGGCGAGGTGCGTATCAATCCGTTTCTCAGCGGCAATTTCGCCCCGGTGCGCAGCGAGGACGACTTCGACCTGGTCGTCGAGGGGACGCTGCCGGCGGGCCTGAACGGCACGCTGTACCGCAACGGCCCCAACCCGCAGTTCGACCCGCGGGACGGCAACTACCACTGGTTTGTCGGCGACGGCATGCTGCACGCCTTCACCGTGGCGGACGGCAAGGTGAGCTATCGCAACCGCTGGGTCCGCACCAACAAGTGGGCGTTGGAAAACACGGCCGGCCAGGCCCTGTTCGGCAGCTGGGGTAATCCGATGACCAGCGACCCCTCGGTGCTAGGCGTGGTCAGCGACGGCGTGGCCAACACCAACATCATCCAGCACGGCGGCCATCTGCTGGCGCTGGAGGAGGCCCACGCCCCGTTCGAGCTGACCGGTCCCGACCTGGGCACGATCGGCGCCTACGACCTGGGCGGCAAGGTCACGGCCCACCCCAAGGCCTGTCCGATCACCGGCGAGCTGGTGTTCTTCGCCTATGCCGACGACCCGATGCCGCTGTCGAACAAGATCAGCTGGGGCGTCGCCGACGCGGACGGCCGCTTGCTCAAGCGCGAGACCTTCGAGGCCCCGTACTGCTCGATGATCCACGACTTCATCGTCACCGAGCACTATGTCGTCATCCCTGTCCTGCCGCTGACCGGCAGCCTGCGGCGGGCGATGGGCGGCAAGCCGGTGTTCGCCTGGGAGCCCGACAAGGGCGGCCATCTGGCGGTGATCCCGCGTGACGCGGGCGTGGCCGGCCTGCGCTGGATCGAGATCCCGGCCTGCTACGTCTTCCATGTGATGAACGCGTTCGAGCGAGACGGCAGGATCGTCGCCGACGTCATGCGCTACGCGGCCGCGCCGCTGTTCCCCAACGCCGACGGGACCAAGGGCGAGAACGCCGCCGCCTATCTGACCCGCTGGACGATCGACCTCGAGGCCGGCGCGTTGACCGAGGCTGCGCTGGACGACACGGCCGGCGAGTTCCCGCGCTTCGACGAGCGCTTCGCGGGGCAGGCCTACCGCCATGGCTGGTTCGTGGGTCAGAGCCTGAAGCCCGGCGACTTCCGCTCTAACGTCGTGGCGCATGTCGACCTGGTCGAGGGGACGCGGAAGACCTGGACCGTCCCGGCCGGCGACGCGCTCTCGGAAGCGGTCTTCACCCCCGCCGGCGAGGGTGCAGCCGAGGGTCAGGGTTGGCTGACGGCGGTGATCTACCGCGCCGCCGAGGGGGTGTCGGAGTTCGTGGTGTTCGACGCCCAGGATGTCGAACGGGGCCCGATCGCCAGCGCCAAGCTGCCCCGACGCGTGCCGTTCGGGTTCCATGGCCAGTGGGTGGCGGCCTAGCTTCCTTCTCCCCTTGCGGGAGAAGGTGGCGCGCAGCGCCGGATGAGGGGTCGAAAGGCTTGTCCGACAGGGCGGCGCGACCCTTCACCCGACCGCCTTCGGCGGCCACCCTCTCCCGCAAGGGGAGAGGGAATTAAAACAACCGTTTGACTTCCCGCGCACCGAACCGCCTACTCCGCTCGATCAAGATGGAGCCGGCCATGCCCTGGGATTTCCTCGTCGCCAAGTCCGACCTGCGCCGCACCGAATTCCGCGACGCCACCCCCGCGCCGCTGACCGACGGCCAGGTCCGCCTGGCCATCGAGAGTTTCGCCCTGACCGCCAACAACATCACCTACGCCGTGTTCGGCGAGGCGATGAAGTATTGGGACTTCTTCCCGCCGCCCGACGGCTTCGGCCGCGTGCCGGTCTGGGGCCATGCACGGGTCGAGGCCTCGGCCCATCCCGAGATCGCCGTCGGCCAGCGGTTCTACGGCTACTGGCCGATGTCGACGCACCTGACCGTGCAGGCCAAGGTCGGCAAGACCGGCTTCACCGATGTCTCGGCCCATCGCCAGCACCTGGCGGTGGTCTACAACCAGTACCAGGCGGTGGGCGCGGCGGACGAACTGGAGGCCCATAAGGCGCTGCTGCAGCCCTTGTTCATCACCTCGTTCCTGATCGAGGACTTCCTCGACGAGAGCGCGCTGTTCGGGGCGAAGTCGGTGGTGCTGTCCAGCGCCTCGTCCAAGACCGCGATCGGCCTGGCCTATCTGCTGAAGCATCGCGGCGCGGCCAAGGTGGTCGGGCTGACCTCGCCGCGCAGCGTCGGCTTCGTCGAGAGGCTGGGTTATTACGACCAGGTCGTGACCTATGCCGACCTGCCGAACGCGGTGATCGAGCGGCCGGCGGTGTTCGTCGACTTCGCCGGCGACGCGGCCGTGCGGCGGGCCGTGCACGAGACGTTCGGGCCGGACCTGGCCTTTTCGTCGGCGGTCGGCGGCACCCACTGGGAAGCCGAGCGCGTAGGCGGCGAGTTGCCGGGCGTGAAGCCGGTGTTCTTCTTCGCCCCCGACCGCATCGCCAAGCGCCGCCAGGACTGGGCGCCGGGCGAGTTCGAGGCCCGCTACGGCGCGGCCTGGTCGGGCTTCGTGGCCGATGCGCCAAGGTGGCTGACGGTCGAGCGCGGCCAGGGGCAAGCGGCGATCCAGGCGGCCTACTTGGCGCAGGTGGACGGCGGGACGTCGCCGGAGGTGGGGATTATCCTCAAGCCCTGAACGCAACAAAGCTTGTCATCCCGGAAGCCTCGCAGAGGCTATCCGGGACCCAGGGGCCAAGCCCAGAGCGGTGGCCCCTGGGTCCCGGCTCTCCGCTTCGCTGCGGCCGGGATGACAAGCTTTGTTTGCCTTTTGAGTCGGACCGTTAGGCCGCCACCCGACCCTCCTCCGCCAAGCTCACCCCCAGCCGCTCGCGCAGCGCCGCGGCGCCGTCCGCCGTCAGCCGCACGGCGCGGCCCTTGGCCTCCAGCGCCAGCCAGCCGCGCGCGGTCATCGCCTCCAGCAGCTTGACGCCCAGCGGACCGGCCAGGTGATGGCGGCGTTCGGTCCAGTCCAGGCATTGGCGGGCGACGCCGCGCGGCGAGCGCAGGCTGTCGACCCGGACGCCGAGAGCCTCGAACCAGGCCCGGCCGTCCGGCGTCACCTCATAGAGCTTGTCGGCCGCCGGCCGGATCAGGTCGCGGTCGACCAGGGCCTCGCAGACCCGCACGCCCAGCCGCCCGGCGAGGTGGCCGTAGCAGCAGCGGGCGTCGCGCAGGGCGCGGGCCTTGGGCGAGCGGGGGACCTCCAGCGAACGGACCGGCGCGGCCAGCACCGAGAGGGCCTCGATGGCGTGGGCGACCTCGGCGCTGGCCAGCCGGTAATAGCGGTGGCGGCCCTCGCGCTCGACCGCCAGCAGGCCGCCGTCGACCAGCTTGGCCAGGTGGTTGCTGGCCGCCTGGGCGGTGACCCCGGCGGCCCAGGCCAGGGCGCTGGCGGGCTGGGCGCGGCCGTCCTGCAGGGCCTGCAGCATGGCGGCGCGGGTCGGGTCGCCGATCAGGGCGGCGGGGGTGGCGATGTTGGCGTCCATGCTCTCCATCCTAGCCCACGGAACGATCGAATGGTTCATCGGCGCGTGTAGCATCCGGACGGCGGATCGGGGCATCACCCGCGGCATGAGCACCGCCACCTCTCCCGCCCGCCTGCCGTGGATCACGGCCGCCGCCAGTTTCGGCTTCTTCGTCACCCAGCTGGACGTGACCATCGTCAATGTGGCGCTGGACGCCATCGGCGGCGCGTTCCACGCCCCGACCGCCCAGCTGCAATGGGTGGTCGACGCCTATATCCTGGCCCTGGCGGCGATGCTGCTGTCGGCGGGGGCGATCGGCGACCGGGTCGGACCGCGCCGGGCGTTCGTGGCGGGCCTGGTGCTGTTCGGCTTGACCTCGGCGGCCTGCGGCTTCGCGGCGAGCCCGTTGGCCCTGATCCTGGCCCGCGCGGCCCAGGGGGCGGCGGGCGCGTTGCTGATCCCCCCGTCCCTGGCCCTGATCGCCCACGCCGCTCACGGCGACGACAGAAAGCGCGCCTCGGCCGTCGGCTGGTGGACTGCCGCCGGCGGGGTGTCGATCGCCGCCGGCCCGGTGCTGGGCGGCCTGCTGGTCGAGACCCTGGGCTGGCGCTGGGTGTTCTTCGTCAACCTGCCGGTCTGCGCGCTCGGCGCGGTGCTGACCTTGGCCGTCGCCCCGCCGACCCCGCCCAAGCCGAAGGTCCCGTTCGACATCCCCGGACAGATCCTGGCCGTGGCGGCGGTCTCGCTGCTGGTCGGCGGACTGATCGAGGGCGGGCATCGGGGTTGGTCTGGAGCGCCGTTGGCAGCCTTGGTGGCGGGTTTGGCCCTTGCGGCGCTCTTCGTGCTGTTCGAGCGGCAAGCCCAGCACCCGGCCATGCCGCTGAGCGTCTTCCGCCGGCGGCCGGCCTGGACGGCGGTCGCGGTCGGTTCGGCGCTCAACTTCACCTATTACGGCCTGATCTTCGTGCTGGGCCTCTACATGCTGCGGACCCTGCATTGGAGCCCGTCTCGAGCGGGCCTGGCCTTCCTGCCGCTGACCGCGACCTTCATCGTCTCGAACCTGCTGAGCGGCGGCCTGGTCGCCCGGTTCGGCGCGCGGACGGTGACGGCCGGCGGGGTGCTGGTCGCCGCCTGCGGCTACGCCCTGACCGCGCGGCTGGGCGCGGGGAGCACGATGGCGGACATGCTGCCCGGCTTCGCCCTGATCCCCGGCGGCATGGGCCTGGCGATCCCGGCCCTGACCAGCGGCCTGCTGGCCAGCGTCGATCGCCACGAGGCGGGCGCGGCCTCGGGAACCCTCAATGCCTGCCGCCAGGTCGGCGGCGCGGCGGGGGTGGCGATCTTCGGCGCGCTGGCGGCGGCCGACGGGGTGACGGGGCTGCGCGTGTCGGCGGTCAGCGCGGCGGTGCTGCTGGCGGGGGCGGCGATCGTCCTGCACCGGCAGTCGCCGACGCGCGAAAGCGGAAGTAAGACAGGCAGCGCGCGGCAGAGGGCGACTCATGGCGATGATCACCAATCCCGATGACTTCTTCAGCAAAGGCTGCGGCCGGTGCGCCCGGTTCGCGACGGCGGACTGCTCGACCCGGCCGTGGATCGACGGGTTGAACGCCCTGCGCCGGATCTGCCTGGACCTCGGCTTGGAGGAAACGGTGAAATGGGCACACCCGTGCTACATGCACGCCGGGCGCAATATCGCGATCTTCGGCGCGTTTCGGAGCGACTTCCGGCTCAGCTTCATGAACCCGGGCCTGCTGGTCGACAGCGAGGGGGTGTTGGAGCCGCCAGGCCCCAATAGCCAGACGCCGGGCATGATCCGCTTCACCGCGACCGGGCAGGTGGGCGAGATGCAGTCGGTGATCCGGGCCTATCTGCGGCAGTTGATGGATCACGCCGAAGCGGGGACCAAGCCCGCGAAGGTCGACCGCGAGATCGACATGCCGGACGAACTGATCGAGGCTTTGGACGCCGACCCCGAACTGGCCGAGGCCTTCCACGCGCTGACGCCGGGACGCCAGAAGAGCTACCTGTTCGCCCTGAACCAGGCCAAGCAATCGGCGACCCGCCTGGCGCGGATCGAGAAGTTCCGCGGCAAGATCATCGCGGGCAAGGGCGCTCTGGAGCGATAGACGGACGCCAACAGCGGACCATCGAAGCCGTCATAAGGAGAGAGAAGAGATGACCCTGGAGCTTATCAACCCACCCGATCTACCGACCCCGACGACCTATACCCAGGTCGTCGTCGCAAGGGGGAGCAAGCTCATCTTCGTCGCGGGCCAGGAACCGGAAGGCGTCGACGGGAAACTCGTGGGTCCCGGTGATCTGGCGGCTCAAGCACGCCAGGTGTTCAGCAATCTTGGTCGCGCCCTCGCGGCCGCCGGGGCCGGCCCCGAACACGTGGCCAGGATCACGATCTACGTTGTCGGCTACGAGCGCGACCGTCACCTGGCGGTGATCGAAGAGGCTCGAGTCGTGCTGTTCGGCGATCACAAGCCCGCCGACGTCGTCGTCGGCGTCGCCGCCCTTTCTCCGGGCTATCTGATCGAGGTCGATGCGTTCGCGGTCGTGGATGGCTAGGGCGCGACGGGGCGGCGAACGACCGACTAGGGTGGGATGGCGGACATCCAAAATCCCTCTCTCATAGAGAGAGGGAGGGGCCCGCCGCGAAGCGGTGGGAGGGTGAGTGGTTTCACCGCTAGCCGGTGAATCCTGGGCCTGTCTGTCGCGCGTTTCGTCAGGGCTTCGTTCTGAGAGGGTGTAACCTCTCACCCTCCCACGCCTGCGGCGTGGGCCCCTCCCTCTCTCTTAGAGAGAGGGAATCGGACGGCGCGAACGTCCGCTCAGGGTCGACCACGGTCTGGATCGCCGCCCTCCCAAAAACATGCCTCGAGTCTGCTCGGAGTCCACGGACGTGAACGGGATGTCACTTTTTGCTGGACCACGTCGCGCCTAGGCTGAACGGCAACGCAAGGCGCCGCTTGGCTGTTCCTGGCGATCCGGAAACCTCAGCAGCGGATCATCGTCAATGGAAACAACGGCCGGGAAGCCCGCCACGCCGCGTTCGCGGGGCATGGCGCGACGCGAGCTTCTGGCCCTGGCGCCGGCGCTTCCGCTGGCGCTTTCGGGTGCGGCCAACGCGGCCGGGGCGGCGGATCCGATCGGGTCGCTCGTCGCTGATTTCGTGCAGGCGGGCCGCGCCGACGGCGTCTCCGCCGCGGTCGTGCGGGGCGGACACACGCGCTTCTATAACGCCGGGCTGATCGCGCGCGGCGGCCCCACGCCGGCGACCGAGCGCAGCATCTACGAGGTCGGCTCGATCTCGAAGACGTTCACCGGCCTGCTGCTGGCCCACGCGATCCTGGAGGGCCGCGCGGCCGCGTCCGACGACGTGCGCCGCTACCTGCCGTCGGGCTATGACAACCTTGTGCGCGGCGATCGTCCCGTGCGGCTGATCGACCTGGTCGACACCACCTCGGCCCTGCCCGACAACCTGCCCGACTGGCGCCAGGCGATCGGCGACGCCAAGCCCGAGCAGATCCCGTTCATCGCCGCCAAGCTTCTCGAGGGCTATACCGCCCAGACGCTGATGGCCGACCTGCGCACCGCCAGCCTGGTCGACACGCCGGGTACGGCTCCGCGCCACTCCAACGTCGCCTCGCAACTGACCGGGATTGTGCTCGAACGCCTCTACGGCCGCCCCTACGAGGCGCTGCTGGCTCAATATATCGAACGACCGCTGGGCATGAGCTCGGGCGTCGCCGCGCCCGATCCCGCCCTGGTCGCGCTAGGCTACGATCCCAGCGGCCCCGCGACGCCGGCGCTCACCGCGCCCGTGGTTCGGGCGGCGGGCGGGTTGCGCTATTCGGCGGCGGACATGGCGCGCTACCTGGCCGCTCAACTGGCCGCGCGCGATCCCGCCGTCGCCCTGACCCACCAGCCGGCCTGGGGCTCGCCCGACACTGGCGCGGTCGGCTTCCACTGGGTGATCGCCAAGACCGCCGACAGCCAGGTCTATCTGCGCCACAGCGGCGGCACCTTCGGCTTTTCCAGCCATTGCGAATTTTTTCCAGGCCAGGATTACGGCATCGTCCTGCTGGCCAATCGGGGGAGACTGGAAAGCGCGCTGCAGTCGCTCGCCGGCCTGGCCCACGACAAGCTGTTTGGCCGGCCTCGCGGGTTGGCGGCGCTGGAAGCCGCGCTCGAACAGAGCCGCTACGCCGACGTAAGCGCGTCCGTCGCCGACGTGCGTCGCCGCTTTCCCGAGCTTCACCTCACCGAGGATGGCATCAACGCCTGGGGCTACCGCCTGCTGTTCGCGTCACGTCCGGCGGAAGCCAAGGCGCTGTTCGGCTACAATGTCGCCCAGCATCCCGACAGTTGGAACGCCCACGACAGCTATGCCGAGTCGCTGGCGGCCACGGGCGACAAGGCCCAGGCCATCGAGGCGTACCGCCGGTCGCTGGCGCTCAACCCGGCCAACGACAACGCCGAGAAGATGATCGCCAAGATCTCGGCCGCGAAATAGGCCGGAGCGGAAACGAAAACGCCCGCCCCGGTCTCCCAGGGCGGGCGTTCCAAACTCAAAGCTTAGCCAAGCCTCACACCAGCGAGCCGTGGCACTGCTTGAACTTCTTGCCCGAGCCGCAGGGGCAGGGGCTGTTGCGGTTGGTGCGGTCCCAGCCGTCCGGCAGGGCCGCGACCGGCAGGGCCTCGCGCTGCTGGGGCGACAGGCCGTCGGGAATGGCGCCGGCGACGGCGGCGTTCTCGCCGGTCAGCGGATCGAGGTGGACCTCGATCAGGCCCTCCGGCGTGTGCGGGACTTCCGGCTCGGCATAGGCGATCTCGACCGTCATCAGCCAGCGGGTGGTGTTGGTGCGCAGGTCGCCCAGCAGCTTCTCGAACAGCGAGAAGGCCTCGGTCTTGTACTCGTTCAGCGGATCGCGCTGGCCATAGCCGCGCAGGCCGATGACGTTGCGCAGGTGGTCCAGGTGCATCAGGTGCTCGCGCCACTGCAGATCGATCATCTGCAGCAGGAAGTTCTTCTCGACCGAGCGCATCTGCTCGGGCGTGATGATCTCCTCGCGCTGGGCGGCGTAGTCGTCGGCCGCCTTGGTCAGGCGGTCGCGGATCTCTTCGTCGGCGATGCCTTCCTCGGCCGCCCACGCCTCGATCGGCAGGTCCAGGCCCAGGATCGACTGGACGCGTTCCTTCAGGCCCTCGATGTCCCACTGCTCGGCATAGGCCTTGGGCGGCAGGTGGCGGGCGATCAGGTCGTCGATCGTGTCGTGACGCATCTCGGCGATGATGTCCGAGAGGTCGTCGCTTTCCATGAACTCCTGGCGCTGCTCGAACACGGCCTTGCGCTGGTCGTTGACGACGTCGTCGTACTTCAGGAGGTTTTTGCGGATCTCGTAGTTGCGCTGCTCGACGCGCTTCTGGGCGGTGGCGATGGCGTTGTTCAGCCACTTGTGGGTGATCGCCTCGCCTTCCTGGACGCCGAAGGTGCGCATGATCGCGTCCAGGCGCTCGCCGGCGAAGATGCGGAGCAGGTCGTCCTCGCACGACAGGAAGAACTTGCTGCGACCCGGGTCGCCCTGACGGCCGGTGCGGCCGCGCAGCTGGTTGTCGATGCGGCGGCTTTCGTGGCGCTCGGTGCCCAGCACGAACAGGCCGCCGGCCGAGAGGGCCTTTTCCTTGGCGCCGGCGATCTCGGCCTCGATGCGGGTGCGCTCCTCGGCCTCATCCTCGGGCGTGACCTCGAGGCCCATGCCCTTCTGCTGCTGACGCCAGGTCAGCATGCGCATGTCGATGTTGCCGCCCAGCTGGATGTCGGTGCCGCGGCCGGCCATGTTGGTGGCGATGGTCACCGCGCCCGGCACGCCGGCGTCGGCGACGATCAGGGCTTCCTGCTCGTGGAAGCGGGCGTTCAGCACCTGGTGCGGGATGCCCTTCTGCTTCTTGCCCTCGTTCTCGAACGCGTAGCTGGACAGCAGCTTGGACAGTTCTTCCGACTTCTCGATCGAGACGGTGCCGACCAGGATCGGCTGGCCGCGCACGTGGCATTCGGAGATCTGCTTGAGGATGGCCTCGTTCTTCTCGCGCTCGGTGCGATAGACCTCGTCGTCGTCGTCGATGCGCTGGACCGGCCGGTTGGTCGGAATTTCCGAGACGCTCATCTTGTAGATGTCGTCGAATTCCTGGGCTTCCGTCGACGCCGTGCCGGTCATGCCCGACAGCTTCTTGTAGAGGCGGAAGTAGTTCTGGATCGTCACCGAGGCCAGGGTCTGGTTCTCGGGCTGGACGTCGACGCCTTCCTTGGCCTCGATGGCCTGGTGCAGGCCTTCCGACAGGCGGCGGCCGGTCATCATGCGGCCGGTGAACTCATCGATCAGGATGATTTCGCCGCTCTTGACGATGTAGTCCTTGTCGCGCGTGTACAGGACGTTGGCGCGCAGGGCCTGGTTGACGTGGTGCACGACCGAGACGTTGGCCGCGTCGTAGAGGCCCGCGGAGTCCTCGGCCAGGTGGCCGCCCGACATCAGGATCTCTTCGATCTTCTCCTGGCCGTCCTCGGTGAGGATGACCTGCTTCTGCTTCTCGTCGTGATCGTAGGTGGTCTTGTCCTCGATCAGCTGTTTCACCAGCACGTCGATCGTCTTGTAGAAGCTGCTGCGGTCCTCGGTCGGGCCCGAGATGATCAGCGGCGTGCGGGCTTCGTCGATCAGGATCGAGTCCACTTCGTCGACGATGACGAAGTTGTGGCCGCGCTGGACCATCTCCTCGACGCTGTAGACGAGGTTGTCGCGCAGATAGTCGAAACCGAATTCGTTGTTGGTGCCGTAGGTGATGTCGCTGCGGTACGCGCGCTGACGCTCGCCTTGGCTGAGGCCGTTGACGATCACGCCATAGGTCAGGCCCAGGAAGGTGTAGATCTGGCCCATCCAGTCGGCGTCGCGGCGGGCCAGGTAGTCGTTGACGGTGATGACGTGGACGCCCTTGCCTTCCAGGGCGTTCAGATAGGTCGGCAAGGTGGCGACCAGGGTCTTGCCTTCACCCGTGCGCATTTCCGAGATGCCCGAGAAGTGCAGCACCATGCCGCCGACCATCTGGACGTCGAAGTGGCGCATGCCCAGCACGCGCTTGCCGGCCTCGCGCACCACGGCGAAGGCTTCGTGCAGAAGGTCGTCGAGCGTCTCGCCCTTTTCCAGGCGCGCCTTGAACTCGGCGGTCTTGCCCTTCAGTGCGTCGTCGGAGAGCGCCGCGTACTCAGCTTCGTAGGCGTTGATCTTGGCCACCCGCGCGGCCAGGGTCTTGACCTTGCGTTCGTTGGAAGAGCCGAAGAGCTTTTTGGCGAAACCAAGCATGAAGAGGGGATCCGGTAGGACGGTTTGACGAGGAGGCCGGCGCTAAGGCTGTGGGGCCTCGACTACGGTAGATGAAGCCGCGACGGATCACCGGAAACTTCCGGCGCCCGTGCGGCCGGAGACTTAAGCACCGGTCATCTTGGTGTCAACGCGAAGACCCCTCGTGGAATAAGGCTTAAGCGCTGACCGCGGACGCGCGGACACAGGTTTCGTAAGCTTTCGCCGACGGCTTGGCGCATGGTCTTTTCTTCGAACGCCGTGTACCGAAACTGGGCCGGTCGCGTTCGACCAGGGTGGCCTCGCCTCGGCTCGATCGGCGCGGCGACCCTTTTCGCGGTGTGAAGCCGTTTCCACTCGGCGATAAACCGCGCTAGAGCGCTTCGTAGCAAAGCCGGAGACCTTGGCCTTGAAGACACTCGAGACCTTTCGCGCCCTGGGCGTGATCAGCGCCATCACCTGCGCGCTTCTGCTGGCGGCGTGCGGCCAGAATAAGGTCGCCGAGAAACCGCCGGAGCCGGGCGACACCGCCGTGGCCCGCGTCAACGGCCAGGTGATCTGGGCGTCGGACGTCAAGCGCGAGGCCGTGGCCCAGGGCCTGATTAGCGAGGGCGAGCCGCTGGACGTCTCCAGCGAGGTCTTCCGCCAGCGCCTCGACGAGGTCATCGACCAGAAGCTGCTGGCCTCCGAGGCCTCCAAGCGCAAGCTGGACAAGGAGCCGGTGGCCCAGCGCCGCCTGGCCGCCGCCCGCGAACGCATCCTGGGCGACATGCTGGTCGAGGGCGTGGTCGAGAAGGCCGTCACCGAGGACGCCATCCGCAAGCTCTATGCCGAGCAGCAGAAGCTTTCGAAGCGCTCGGAAGAGATCCGCGCCCGCCAGATCATCGTCGGCACCCAGGCCGAGGCCGAGAGCGTCAAGAAGCTGCTGGCCTCCGGCGCCTCGTTCGACGCCCTGGCCATGGAGCGCTCGACCGACCAGGCTACCCGCTTCAACGGCGGCGACCTGGGCTATTTCACCCTGGACGTGATGCCCGAGCCCTATGGCGCAGCCCTGAAGGACGCCGCCAAGGGCGCCCTGGTCGGCCCGTTCTCGGCCGAGGGCGGCTGGGTCATCGTCAAGGTCGAGGACAAGCGCACCGAGGAGCCCATCACCCTGGAGGCCGCCCGGCCGCAGATCGTGCGCTTCCTGACCTATGACCAGGTGCGCGACATCCTCGAGAAGCTGCGCGGCTCGGCCAAGGTCGAGATGCTGATCGGCAAGACCCAGGACGCGCCCGGCGCGGCCGCCCAGGAGCCGGCCTCGGCCCCGCCGGAACCCCCGGCCGCCGCGCCCGCCGCGGCTCCGCCTCCCGCCCAACCCGCCAAGAAGTAAGAGCGGCTCATGACCAAGACTCCCAAAGCCTCCGGCAAGAAGACGGCCGCGAAGGCTCCCGAGATCGCGTCCAATCCGGCCGCGCCCAATCCCGTCGAGCGCGCCGGCGCCGCCATCGAGCGGGCCCTGGTCGACCCGCTGACCTCGGCCCTGAAGCGCGCCGGCCTGCGCCGCGCCCAGAAGTCGGCCGGCGAGGATGTTTCCAGCCCGGCCCCCGCCAAGCCCGCCGCGACCGGCGCCGGCAAGCCGGGTCTGGCCATCTCGCCGCTGGCCGTGCCGTTTCCGCTGATCCCGCCGATCCCCGGCGTCGAGATCGCCACCGGCCGCGCCGGCTTCTACAAGCACGAGCGCGAGGACCTGCTGCTGATGCGCTTCGCCGAGGGCACCTCGGCGGCGGGTGTCTTCACCCGCCACGGCGTCGGCTCGGCCCCGGTCGACTGGTGCAAGCGCCAGCTGGCCGCCACCGGCGGAGCGGACGTGCGGGCCCTGGTGGTCAACGCCGGCTGCGCCAACAGCTTCACCGGCAAGCCGGGCGCCGACGCGGTGCGCCGCGTGGCCACGGCCGTGGGCAAGCGCCTGGACTGCCGCCAGCGCGACGTGATGATGGCCTCGACCGGCGTCATCGGCGTGATCCTGGACGACAGCAAGATCACCGCCCGCCTGCCCGAGGTGGAGACCCGCCTGACCGCCGACGCCTGGGCCCAGGCCGGCCGGGCGATCATGACCACCGACACCTTCCCCAAGGGATCTTACGCCACGGCGCTGATCGACGGGGTCGAAGTCAAGATCGCCGGCATCGCCAAGGGCTCGGGCATGATCGCGCCCGACATGGCGACCATGCTGGCCTTCGTGGCCACCGACGCGGCCATCGCCCCGGCGGCGCTGCAGACCCTGGTCAGCCTCTATACCCGCACGACCTTCAACTGCGTGACGGTGGACGGCGACCGCTCGACCAACGACACCCTGCTGCTGTTCGCCACCGGCCAGTCGGGCGCGCCCCGCATCAGCCGTCCCGGCGACAAGCGCCTGGCCGACTTCCGCGACAAGCTGGAGCACGTGCTGCTGGACCTGGCCCTTCAGCTGGTGCGTGACGGCGAGGGCGCGACCAAGTTCGTCAAGATCACCGTCAACGGGGCCGAAAGCCCGGCCAGCGCCCGCAAGATCGCCCGCACCATCGCCGAGAGTCCGCTGGTCAAGACCGCCTTCGCCGGCGAGGACGCCAACTGGGGCCGCATCGTCATGGCCGTGGGCCGCGCCGACGAGCCGGTGGCCCGCGAGCGCATCAGCGTCAAGTTCGGCGACCTCTACGCCGCCCGCGACGGCCTGATCTCGCCCGAATACGACGAGGCCAAGATGAGCGCCTACGTTAAGAACCAGGAATTCGAGGTCAGCGTCGACGTCGGCGTCGGCAAGGGCTCGGCCACGGTCTGGACCTGCGACCTGACCAAGCAATACGTGGCGATCAACGGGGACTATCGGAGCTAGCTGTTCTCCCTCTCCCCTTGCGGGAGAGGGTGGCCGCCGGAGGCGGTCGGGTGAGGGGTCGAAGAACGCCGCCACCGCGACCCACGGCAGCTCCGGGCGCCAAGCCGACATACCTATCGACCCCTCATCCGGCGCTCCGCGCCACCTTCTCCCGCAAGGGGAGAAGGAGAGCGCTATCGGTGCATCAGCTGATCGCGCACGTGCTAGAACCCCCTTCGTACGACCTCCCGGAGCCCCCTCATGGCCGACCCCACCCCCGATCAAGAAGCCGCCGTCCTGGCCGAGCTCGCCGCCGCCTGCCGCGCCGAAGGCTACATCGTCGAGGCCATCGACCGGGGCCTGGAGGTCTCGGGCGAGGACGAGGAGGAGGGCGCCTTCTACCTGCTGCCCGACCACGGCTGGCTGCAGGTGCGCTGCCTGGTGATGGCCCCCGAGGACCTGGCCGAGGCCCGCGACCTGACGGCCCTGTTCGAGACCATCGCCCACGCCCAGTTCCGCCTGATCGGCTGCCGCTTCGGCTATGACGCCGAGACCGGCCTGTGGCTGGTCGAGGACCTCTATCCGGGCTTCGAGGCCGCGCGCGTGCCGGCGGTGCTGGAGCAGCTGACCTTCGTCTGGGACGCGCTGGAGGACCTGTTCCTGGCGGCGCTGGCCGGGACGGTGCCGGGCGAAGACGCCTTCGACGCCGCGTTCGACCTGGAAGCGGCGACCCCGCCGAACTAAGCTCGCGCGAACCCTTGCCGCGCAAGGGGAACCGCTTGTCTAGCCTGCCGTTCCTGAGCGGTGTCGACCTGGGTGGAGGGCGTTGTGATGTCTGTGAAGCGATCCGTGATGATGGGCG
This sequence comes from Caulobacter sp. P4_E5, assembly GCF_056401555.1. NCBI lineage: Bacteria > Pseudomonadati > Pseudomonadota > Alphaproteobacteria > Caulobacterales > Caulobacteraceae > Caulobacter > Caulobacter sp. P4_E5. Next base: position 15,280 of record NZ_JBFUJD010000006.1, on the reverse strand, counting down.
CCTTGGTCGCCCTGTTGCTGGCCTCCGGCGCCCAGGCCCAGGTCAAGCCGCCCGCCACGCCGGACGAACCCGGCGGCCGCTGGGGCGAGGCCAAGAAGAAGGCCACTGAAATCGGCTCGCAACCGGTCCGCGATGTCGGCATGTCCAAGCGCGAGATCCCGCCGATCCTGGCGAAGGCCTATGACGACCCCTACAGCCTGCAGGGGCTTAAGTCGTGCAAGGCCCTGGCCACCGAGGTCGCCGACCTGAACGCCGTGCTGGGCGCCGACTACGTGATCGGCAACGAGTACAAGGAAAACCGGGCCGGCAAGCTGGCCGAGGCCGGCGGCAAGACCATCGTCAACAGCATCATCCCGTTCCGGGGCCTGGTCCGCGAAGTCACCGGCGCCGCTCCGGCCGACCGGCGGATGAACGCGGCGGTCGACGCCGGCCTGGCGCGGCGAGGCTTCCTGCGCGGCGTGCACCTGCGGCAGGGCTGCAAGACCAAGTTCTGAGGGGGCGATCAGGCGTCGCCGGTCACCCCTCGTCCGCGCGGCGCCGTCTGGAAAGCGCTTGGACCTTCAGCTTTTCTTTCGCGGCGGCCAGCTTGTCCGCATTCGCCTTGGCCGCCTGTTCGACGGCCTTCCCCGCTTCCGCGAGCGCTTCGTGGGCCGTCCGCACAAGATACTGCTCATGCAGAGATCGCAGGATCGACCCCACCGGGTCTGTCTTGAAGTGCTTGTGAGTGTTTATCTCGAGCAGGACGACCCGATCGGGATACTGCACGAGAAACAGCAGCACGTCGGAATTCTTGCCGCCCAGATGCAGGTGGATGACGCCCTCTTGCTCCAGGAGCGCGTCATGGTCGTCATCGATCCCCGCCCGGTAAAATCGCTCCTGCAGGCGTGTTCCGGCCGAGATCTGCTCGACGATCTCGTTGAAGTCGTCGTCGTAGACCGAACCGACGACAACCCTGCGCGAATGGTCACGGAAACTCGGCGCGCGCACGACAACCTTCGTCTTCGGCTCGATCCGAGGCCGTTTAAGTCGATTGGTCAGCGCCCCCTCCCGAGAGGCTAGCCGAACAGCAGCTTGCGCCGCTCCTCGCGGGACATCTTGCCGAGGTCGGGGCCGGTGACCTCGTCGGCGCGCCGGGCCGCCCGCACCAGCCGCTCGCTGTGCGTTTCCTTCGGGGTCTCCGCCTTGGCCTGCTTCGCTGGCTGAGGGGTCTTGTCCGCGAGAAAGTTGGTGGCCATGTGACCTCTGGGCCGAACGCGCCAAAGCGCCGCGTCTCGGAACAATAGATGTCTCTCGCACGGCGAAAGATCAAGTTGACCCAGCGCCGCGGCGCGGCCGGAGGGACTATCGCTCGCCCGCGCCCTTGCCTCCGCCACCACATCAGGCTCACATCTCCGGCATAACAGCGTCTGGGGGACGGCCAACTTGACGGAAGCCTTGATCGTTCGCGGGTTGAGCAAGACGTTCGCCAAGCCCGCGGTGTCCGACCTCGACCTGACGGTCCACGCCGGCGAGCTCTACGCCCTGCTGGGGCCCAACGGCGCGGGCAAGACCACCACCTTGCGGATGGTCGCCGGCCTGACCCAGCCCGACAAGGGCGAGGTGGCGATCTTCGGCGTCGACGCCCGCAAGGAGCCGGCGGCGGCCAAGGCCCTGGTGGCCTGGGCCCCGGACGAGGCGATGATCTACGACAAGCTGACGCCGCTGGAATATCTGGAGTTCGTCGCCGGCCTCTGGAGCATCGAGCCCAAGGCCGCCAAGGCCAAGGCCGAGGACCTGCTCTCCACCCTGGGCCTGGCCGACGAGGCGCGGCGGCGGTGCGAGGGCTTCTCGCGCGGCATGAAGCAGAAGGTCGCCCTGGCCGGGGCGCTGATCCACGACCCCAAGCTCTTGATCCTGGACGAGCCGCTGACCGGCCTGGACGCCGCCGCCGCGCGCCTGGTCAAGGACATGCTGCAGGCTAGGGTCGACGCGGGCGGCACGGTGATCCTGACCACCCATATTCTCGAGGTGGCCGAGCGCATGGCCGATCGCATCGGCATCATCGCCGGCGGCCGCCTGCTGGCCGAGGGCACGCTGGACGAACTGCGCGGCAAGGCGGGCGAGGCCAGCGGCCAGACCCTGGAAGACGTCTTCCTGCAGCTGACGACCGAGGCCCATCCCGTGGCGGCGGTCCCGATGGGCGCTACATCGTGAGCCTGCCGTTCAAGCCGGCCAGCACGCCTTGGCTGCTGAGCCACGAGCTGCGCCTAGCCTGGCGCGGCTTCAAGGCCGGCCGCAAGACCAGCGGCCCGGGAAGCGTTATCGCCTTCGCGCTGATCGGCGGCATGATCCTGGTCGGCGGGGTCTTCATGGGTCTGGGCCTGCGGGACTTCGACGTGCCGGTGAACCCGCTGTCGGTGATCATCGCCGACCTGGCGCTGGCGGTGATCGTCACCCTGATGCTGTCGACGACCCTGGCGGCGTCGGCCGACGCCCTCTACGAGCGGAACGACCTCGATCTGCTGTTCTCCTCGCCGCTGGCGCCGCGCAAGGTGCTGTTCGTGCGAGCCCTGGGCTTGGCGGTCAACGCCGGGCTCTGGTTCCTGCTCCCGGCCGTGCTGCTGCTGACCCCATCGATCGTGCTGGGCCACCCGGCCTGGCTGGGCGTCTATGTGACTCTCGCCGCCCTGGCCCTGGCGGCCTCGGGTGTCGGCCTGCTGCTGGCCATGGCTCTGTTCGCCCTGATCGGCCCCCGCCGCACCCGCACCGTGGCCCAGGTCATGGCGGCCCTGATCGGCGCGGCCTTCTTCCTGGCCAGCCAGTACCGCAACCTGATGGGCGAGCGGGCCAGCGAGAGCCTGTTCGCCCGCATCGCCCTGGACGCCCGCGACGGCCGCCTCAAGCCGCCGCCGTTCGCCGACCTGCCGCTGCGCGCCGCCCTGGGCGAGCCCTTGCCGCTGCTGGTGCTGGTCGTGGTCGGGGCGGGGATCTTCCTGTTCGCCGCCCAGACCCTGGGCCGCCGCTTCGCCGACGCGGCCGCCGCCACCCAAGGGGCCGAGACCCGCAAGGGCGCGAAAGGCCCCACCAAAGCCTTCGCCGCTGGCGCATTCCAGGCCACGGTCCGCAAGGAGCTGCGGCTGATCAGCCGCGACGCGGCCCTGCTGTCGCAGGTGCTGCTGCGGGTGCTGTACATGGTTCCGCTGGCGCTGGTGCTGGCCCGCAGCGCCGCGCACCTGCCGGCCTGGGCCCTGGCCGCGCCGGCGGCGGCCGTGACCTTCCTGGCCGGCCAGGTCGCCGGCAGCCTGGCCTGGATCACCGTCTCGGCCGAGGACACCCCCGACCTGCTGGCGATCTCGCCGACCCCGATGGCGGTGCTGAACCGCGCCAAGCTGACGGCGGCGCTGGTTCCGGTGGCCGTGCTGCTGGCTGTCCCGATCGCGGTCTTGGCCTGGTCGGCGCCGCTGGCCGGCCTGTGGACCGCGATCGGCGCCGCCCTGACCGCCTTGAGCGCCGGGCTGATCAATGTCTGGCGGCAGAAGCCCGGCAAGCGGGCCGACTTCCGGCGCCGGCGCGGCGGCTCGTTCTTCGCGGCCCTGGCCGAGATCCTGATCGCCGCCCTGATCGGCGGGGCGACGGCCCTGGCGGTGGCCGGTCAGCTGGTCTGGGCGGCGATCCCGCTGATCGTGGCCGGCGCGCTGATGATGGCCCTGCGCAGGACGGACGAACAGATCGCGGCGGCGCTTAGGGCGGCGGCGGTGAGCGCGAACTAGTTCCTCTTCAGCACAAACCCCGTGTCATCCCGGAAGCCTCGCAGAGGCTGTCCGGGACCCAGGGGTCGGCGCAGTGCGGTTGCCCCTGGGTCCCGGCTCTCCGCTTCGCTGCGGCCGGGATGACACGGTGATATTTGCTTGTTGAAGCTTCAGGCTGAACGCGCTCAAGCCTCCAGCAGCGCCCGGATCCGGCACACCACCCCTCCAGGCAGGAACTCGATCGTCGCCGAGCCTGACAGTTCCGCCGCCAGGCCGCGCTCGATCAGGCGCGAGCCGAAGCCGCGGGCCGTGGGCGGCTGGACCGGCGGGCCGCCGGTTTCGGTCCAGACCAGGTCCAGCCGCGCCGCGTCGGGTTCGGGGCAGTAGTCCCAGGCGATCCGGATGCGGCCGTCGGAGGTCGACAGGGCTCCGTACTTGACCGCGTTGGTGGCCAGTTCGTGCAGGGCCATCGACAGCGACAGCGCCGTCTTCGGCGACAGGCGGATGGCCGGGCCCGAGAGGTCGAACCGCGCGTGGCCGCCATGCGGCTCGGCCACCAGAGCGGTGACGTCGTGCAGCTCGGCGCCTTCCCAGTTCTCGCGGGTCAAGAGGTCGTGGGCCTCGGCCAGGGCGACGATGCGGCTGGAGAACGCCTCCTGGGCCTGGTCGAGCGCCCGGGCGCCGTTGAAGCTCTGGGCGGCGATGGCCTGGATGGTGGCCAGGCTGTTCTTGACGCGGTGGTTCAGCTCGTTGACCAGCAGCCGCAGGTGCAGCTCGGCCCGCTTGCGGTCGGTGATATTGACCACGGCGCCGACGAAGCGGTGCGGCTTGTCGTCGGCGCCGAAGAACACCTTGCCCTTCACGTTCACCCAGCGCTCGACGTGGTCGTCGCGGCCGATGCTGCGGAACTCGACGGTGTAGTCGGCGCGCACGGCCGGATCCAAGGCCTGGCGCATGGCGTCGCGGACCTTGGCCTCGTCGCTGGGATGGACGCGGGCCAGGAACGACTCGACGGTGAGCGGCTCGCCCGGCTTGATGCCGAACATGGCGTAGCAGCGCTCCGACCAGACCAGCGCGCCGGTGTCGATATTGAGGTCCCAGGTGCCGACGTCGGCCGCGTCGATGGCCAGGCGCAGGGTCTCTTCCTGGCGAAGCAGCCGGTCGATGGCCTCGCGCCGCTCGGTGACGTCCGAGACCACGCCGACGAAGCGGATCACGCGCTCGCTGTCGAAGAACGCCCGGCCGAACACCTCGACCCAGCGCAGGGCCCCGTCGCCGCCGCGATGGATGCGGTATTCGAGATTGATCATGCCCGGGCCCGCGGGGTCGGTCGCCGCCGCCACCGCCGCGCGGACCTTCGGCAGGTCGTCGGGATGCAACAGCCGCTCGAAGGTCTCCTGCGACGACGCCTCGTCCGGCGGCAGGCCGAAGATGGCGCGCGCGCGGGCGTCCCAGTACCGCTGGTTCAGATAGGGCTTGTGGTCCCAGCGACCCATGCCGGCGGCCTGGGCGGCGAGGTCCAGGTCCATGCGCGCGGACGCCAGTTCGGCCTCGACCCGCTTGCGCTCGGTGATGTCGACGATGACGCCGGTGTTGCGGGACGGCCGGCCGTCGGCGTCCAGATAGGCGTGGCCCCGGGTGAGGACCCAGCGCACCGAGCCGTTAGCCTGGACCAGGCGGTATTCCTCCGAGAAGTCGCCGCCTTCGCTGGCGGCCTTCAAGGCGACGTCACGGACGCGGTCGCGGTCTTCGGGATGGACGGCGGGGGTGAAGCTGTCGATGGGCAGGCCGGCCGAGGCGAACTCGGGCGAGACGTTGTGCAGCTCGGCGTAGCGGGCGTCGGCATAGACCTTGTTGGCCTTGATGTCCCACTCCCAGGCGCCGACCCCGGCGACCTCGCGGGCCAGGGCGTAGCGCTCCTGGGCGCTGCGCAGGGTCTTCTCGGCCTGGACCGAGCGTGAGATCTCGACGGCGGTGACCAGCACCCCGCCGATCCCGTTGGCCGCCGTCGTGTCGGGCACTGGGCTGTAGCTGACGGTGAAATAGCCCTTTTCCGGGACCCCGTTCCGGCTCACCCACAGAGGCAGCTTCTCGAACGCGAAGCCGCCGCTGGCGCCGCTGAGGATGTCCTCGTGCAACGAGCGGATCGAGGTCTCGAAGTCGGGGGCGGTGTCCTTGAGCAGCACGCCCAGCGCCTGGGGATGACCCACGTCGAGGGCCGGGGCGTAGGCGTCGTTGTAGATCAGGACCAGCTCGGGCCCCCAGCGCAGCGCCATCGGGAAATTGGTGGCCAGGATCATGTCGGTGGCCAGCCGCAGGGCCGGCGACCAGGACTCGATCGGACCCAGCGGCGTCGCTGACCAGTCGAACGCTCGCACGCGCTCGGCCATCTCGCCGCCGGCGACGCGAGTCAGTACAGGCGTGGCGCGGTGCTTGCCGTCGCCCATCGCATTGGTCCCCCATCCGATCATCGGACCGGCCCAGGTCATGGTGAACCCATAGACCAAGCGGACACAAGCTGCGTTGTAACGAAAGGACGCACCTAAACGAACGGGGCGACTTTCGTCGCCCCGTTTTTACAACCTATTGTAATCGTGTCTGTTTACTCGATCGGCGACCAGCGCTTCTCTGCCGGGGCGGCGTCACGCTTCGGGCCTCGGGCATCGTTCCGGGCGCCGCCGGGCTTTTGACCCTGGCCAGGACCACGACCTTGACGCTGCGGACCCTTGCCCTGGGCCGATTGCCCGCCGGCCGAGCGACCACCGCCGCCGCCGCCGCCATTGCCGCCGCCGGCGCCATTGCGGTTCCGGCCGCGATTGCGGCGCAGCTCGGACGGGACGTTGTTGCGCGGATCGGCCGCGCGCGGATCGACGTATTTCTCGGGCGGCGACAGCTTGTCGGCCACGGCCGCCGCGGCGGCGAGGTTCTTGTCGTTGCGGCGGTCGAAGGTCGGGATCACCTGGCGGGTGGCCTTCTGGATGTCCTTCAGCAGGCTGCGTTCGTCATCGGCGCAGAAGCTGATGGCGATGCCGTCCTTGCCCTTGCGGGCGGTGCGGCCGATCCGGTGGACATAGGCCTCCGGCACGTTGGGCAGCTCGTAGTTGATCACGTGGCTGACGTCGTTGACGTCGATGCCGCGCGCGGCGATGTCGGTGGCGACCATGGCCCGCATCTCACCGGCCTTGAAGGCGGCGAGGGCGCGTTCGCGCTGGCCCTGGGTCTTGTCGCCGTGGATCGAGGCGGCCTCGATGCCGGCGGCGTTCAGATACTTGGCCACCCGGTCGGCGCCGCGCTTGGTGCGGGTGAAGACGATGGTGCGGCTGAAGTTGCTGTCGGCGAACAGCTCGGCCAGCAGCGGACGCTTGCGCTGGGCCTCGATGAACAGCACGCGCTGGTCGATGCGCTCGACCGTGGTGGCCTGCGGGGCGACCGAGACCTGGACCGGATCCTTCAGCAGCTCGCCGGCCAGCTTGCCGATCTCGGTCGGCATGGTGGCCGAGAAGAACAGGTTCTGGCGGTTCTTGGACATCTGGGCGGCGATCTTGCGGATCGGCACCACGAAGCCCAGGTCCAGCATCTGGTCGGCTTCGTCGAGGACGAAGATCTCGACACCAGAGACGCTGGCCGACTTCTCGGCCATGTGGTCCATCAGACGGCCGGGAGTGGCGACCAGCACGTCGATGCCGCCCGCCAGGGCCTTCATCTGCGGGCCGTACTTAACGCCGCCATAGATCGTGTGGACCGACAGGCCCATGTGGACGGCGTAGGCCTTGAAGTTGTCGGCGATCTGGGTGGCCAGTTCGCGGGTCGGCGACAGCACCAGGCAGCGGAAGCCGCGGCGCGGGGCCGGCATGCGGTTCTCGGCCAGGCGTTGCAGGATGGGCAGGGCGAAGGCGGCGGTCTTGCCGGTGCCCGTCTGGGCGATGCCCAGCAGGTCCTTGCCTTGCAGGACGACCGGGATGGCCTGGGCCTGGATCGGCGTCGGCTCCTTGTAGCCCTTCTCGGCAAGGGCTTTCAGCAGCGGCTTGGCCAGGCCAAGGTCAGAAAATTGAGTCACGTGTGTTTGTCTTAATCATGCGCCGAATGCAGCCCATGCGTCCTCGCACGGCTGGCCCCTCGGCTAGTCGGTCGGAGGAGCGCCCCGCGTGCACGGGCTCTCTAATGAGAAGCTCTTCAGGGCGCTCGACAGGCTGGTCCGAAACGGACCCTCACGCGGCTGGAGCACCGATAGCGCCAAGGGGGCGCGAGGCCGATATCGGTTATTGCGCTGCGAAAGTCAAGGATCGCGGCGCAGCATGCCCGGAGCGGCCAATCCGCCGCACCCTTGCGAGGCCTGTTCGGACGCCGCCGCTAGCGATCGCCGCCGAGCGGTTCGGCCAGTCCGACCAGAACGCCCTCGGGGCCGCGGACGTAGCACAGCCGATACACGTCCTCGTACTGAACCACTTCCCCGACCAGCCGGGCGCCGTGCTTGCTGAGCCTGGCGAGGGTTTCGTCGAGGTCGCTCACCGTGAACATGGCGCGCAGATAGCCGAGCGCGTTCACCGGGGCGTTGCGGTGATCGGCGACGACCGACGGGGCGAGAAACCGCGACAGCTCGAGGCGGCTGTGGCCGTCGGGCGTGACCATCATGGCGATCTCGACGCGTTGGTCGCCCAGCCCCGTGATCCGTCCGGCCCATTCGCCTTCGACCATGGCCCGCCCCTCGAACGTCAGGCCAAGCTCGGTGAAGAACGCGATGGCGTCGTCGAGGGACTCCACGACGATGCCGATATTGTCCATGCGGAGCAGTTTGCTTCTGGTCATGATTTCGGTCGTGTCCCGGGTGAGGGCGTCAAAGAAGGGGCGACACTACAGGGGCGGGCCGCGTTTTGAAGCCGCCAGCCGGGGCGCGGGGAAATTTCATCGGCGATCGGCGTTGCCAACGGCGGAAAACCCCGCGACACCCGCATCCATGACCAAGCCGACCGTCCTCGTCGCCGCCGCCGCCCTGATCGATGTCGATGGGCGGGTGCTGATCTGCCAGCGCCCCGAGGGCAAGCAATTGGCCGGCCTGTGGGAGTTTCCGGGCGGCAAGGTCGAGCCGGGCGAGACGCCGGAGGAATGCCTGATCCGCGAGCTCCACGAGGAGCTGGGGATCACCGTCGCCCAGGCCTGCCTGGCCCCGTTCGTGTTCGCCTCGCACGGTTACGAGTCTTTTCACCTCCTGATGCCACTGTATCTGCTGCGTCGCTGGGACGGTCAGGTGACGCGCAAGGAGCACGAGGCGCTGGCATGGGTGAAGCCCGACAAACTCGCGGACTATCCGATGCCGCCGGCCGACGTGCCTCTGGTCGCCTGGCTGCGCGACCTGCTCTGAAGGCCTTCTGGCGTGACGAACGCGGCGCCACCGCCGTCGAACTGGGCGTCCTGGTCGCGCTGATCGCCCTGGTCATCGTCGGCGGGATGTCGGCCCTCAGCGGCAATATGAGCAAGATGTTCGACAAGGCCTCGACGGCCATCGCGGGCAGCTAAATCCTCTTCCTTCTCCCCTTGCGGGAGAAGGTGTCAGCGAAGCTGACGGATGAGGGGTTGATAGGCCTGTCAGCCTAGTGGGCGGCGGTTGTCGCGGTCGCAGCGGTTTCTGTCTTCAACCCCTCACCCGACCCGCTTCGCGGCCCACCCTCTCCCGCAAGGGGAGAGGGATCATGGCGTAGGTTTATCCCCCGCCGGCTGCTCCTTGACGCCCAGCGCGTCGGCCAGCCGCATCTTCGCCGAGCCCGGCCGCAGCGGCTTCTGCTGGCTGTCGTGCGGCGCCCAGCCGGTCACCGAGACGATCTCGAACGTCGCCGGCACGCGGCCGTCGGCCTCGGCGAAGCGCTCGACATAAAGCTCCATCGCCCGGAACAGCACCTTGCGCGGCAACGGCTTGCGCGAGCGGTCCAGCAGCACGCTGGTCTCGCCCATGGCCCGCAGATCCTGCATCAGCTTGATCGGGTGGGCGTAGCGGACCTTGACCCGGTCGACGTCGGCGACGGGCAGGGCGAAGCCGGCCCGCTGCAGCAGGCCCGCCGCGTCGATGGCGTCGGCGAACGGCGAGACCCGCATCGAGGCGCCGCCCAGGAGCTCGGCCTCGGCCGCCAGCAGGCATTGGCGGAGTTCCGTCAGGGTCGCTCCGCCGAAGATCGCGCCCAGGAACAGGCCGTCGGGCCGCAGGGCGCGGCGGATCTGGATCAGGGCGCCGACCAGGTCGTTGGTCCAGTGCAGCGACAGGGTCGAGACCACCAGGTCCAGGGTCGCGTCGCCGAATGGCAGGCGCTCCTCGTCGGCGACGACGCGCGGCGTGTCGCGGCCGGCCAGCATCCGCGCCGAGAGGTCGGTCTCGATCAAGGTGTCGATGTTGGCGCGGGCGTCGCTGTCGCCCAAGGCCTTGAAAAAATGACCGTTTCTCGCGCCGAGGTCGACGGAGACCGGAAAGCGTCGCAGGATCGTCTCCAGCCGCATGACCAGGTCCTGGGCCGCCCGCGCCTTCAAGAAGTCGGCGGACGCGAAGGCGGGCGCGGCGCGGTCGAGGCGGGCGCGGTGCAGGGCGCGGTCGAACAGAAGGGGCGAGGCGGTCATGGGCGCGGAACATGGCGATTCCGAACCGACATGGAAAGCCAAGCCGCATCCCCTTTTGCGAGATTGGGGAAGAGGGCTGCTGGACCTGCTGTTGCCGCCGTCCAGCCTGGACGGGCAGGCGGCGCTGAGCGGCGGGCTGACCGCGTCGGCTTTTTCGAAGCTGACCTTTCTCGACGACCCGGTCTGCGACGGCTGCGGCCTGGCCATGCCCTATGCCGACGCCGCCCTGGAGCGCTGCCCCGCCTGCCAGGCTAGGCCGAGGGCCTTCCAGCGGGCGCGGGCCGCCTGCGTCTATGACGAACACTCGCGCGAGCTGGTCCTGAAGCTGAAGCACGCCGATCGCACCGACCTGGCCGGCCTGTTCGCCCGCTGGCTGTCGCGGGCCTGCGCCGAGCTGTTGGCCGAGGGCGACGCCGTGGTCCCCGTCCCGGTCCACCGCGCCCGCCTGCTGCGCCGGCGCTACAACCAGGCCGCCGAGATCGCCCGGCCGCTGGCCCGGATGGCGGGGCTGGCCTACCTGCCCGACGTCCTGGCCCGCCAGCGCGACACCGCCAGCCAGGGCGGCAAGTCGGCCTCGGGCCGGCGGCGCAACGTGGCGGCGGCCTTCGTGGTCCCCGAGGCGCGGCGGGCCCAGGTGGCCGGGCGACGGATCGTTCTCGTTGATGACGTGTTGACCACGGGCGCGACGGCCGAGGGATGCGCGCGAGCATTGTTGGCGGCCGGGGCGGCGCAAGTGACGCTATCCGTCGTCGCGCGCGTTACAGAAATGCAGGCGCGTCCTATATGAGGACGCACACGTCCACGAGTCGGAACATGGCCCACGTCACCATCTACACCCGTCCCTTCTGCGGCTACTGCGCCCGCGCCGTCGCCTTGCTGAGCGACAAGGGCGCCGATTTCACCGAGGTCGAGGCCGGCATGGACCCCAAGCTGCGCCAGGAAATGATGGACCGCTCGGGCCGCGCGACCTTCCCGCAGATCTTCGTCGGCGACCAGCACATCGGCGGCTGCGACGACATGATGGCCCTGGAGCGCGAGGGCAAGCTGGACGATCTTCTCGCCGCATGAGCCCCCTTCGCGTCGGCCTCGTTCAGACCCGCACGCCCGCGACCCACGCCGCGGCGCTGGCGCATGTCGCGCCCCTGGTTCGCCAGGCGATCGGAGAGGGCGCCCAGTTCGTGCTGACCCCCGAGTGCACCAACGTCGTCCAGAAGGACCGGTCCAAACTGCTACCGACCCTGACGGCGCTGGAGGACGATCTGGTGGTCCAGGGCCTGCGCGCCATCGCGGCCGAGACCGGGACCTGGATCGACATCGGCTCGGCCCTGGTGCGGCGCGAGGATGGAAAAGCCGCCAACCGCCAGGCGGTGATCGATCCGACCGGGGCGATCGTCGCGACCTACGACAAGCTGCACATGTTCGACGTGGATCTCCCGACGGGTGAGACCGCGCGGGAGTCGGCGACCTATACGCCGGGCGAGCGGGCGGTGGTGGTGGAGACGCCGCTGGCGATCTTCGGCCTGACCATCTGCTACGACATGCGCTTTCCGGCCCTGCACCGGGCCCTGGCCCTGGCCGGCGCCACGGTGCTGACGGTTCCGGCCGCCTTCACCCGGCCGACCGGCGAGGCGCACTGGGATGTGTTGCTGCGCGCCCGGGCCATCGAGACGGGCTCGTTCGTGATCGCCGCCGCTCAGGGCGGCTTCCACGAGGACGGCCGCGGCACCTGGGGACGCACGATCGCCATCGGGCCGTGGGGCCAGGTGCTTGGAAAACTTGACCACGACGAGCCCGGCGTGTTGATGGCCGATCTAGACCTGCCCGCCGCCGTCTCGGCGCGGGCGGCGATCCCGGTCCTCCAGAACGCCCGGCCTTTCGTCGGGCCATGAAGCTCACAACGTGAAGTCCACCATTTAAAGACCATGATCAAGTACGCGCTTCAGTGCGATGCGGCCCACGAATTCGAGGGTTGGTTCGGCGCGTCGGCGGACTATGACGACCAGGTCCAGCGGGGCCTGATCGCGTGCCCGGTCTGCGGCTCGACGGACGTCTCCAAGCAGATCATGGCCCCCGCCGTGGCGGGCACGAAGGCCCAGCGCGCGGCGTCGGCCATGGATCCGAACATGCGCGAGATGATGATGACGGCCATGGGCGAGGTGCGCCGGCACGTCGAGGAGAACTTCGACAATGTCGGCGACGCCTTCGCCAAGGAGGCCCGCGCCATCCACGAGGGCAAGTCCGAGGAACGCGGCATTTACGGCGAAGCCTCGCCCGCCGAGGTCAAGGCCCTGGTCGAGGACGGCGTCCGCGTGGCGCCGCTACCGCCCGCGGCGCCGAAGAAGACGGATGTGAACTGAGACGAGACCCGTGGCGGATCCGCCAATTCCCTCTCTCTCAGAGAGAGGGAAGTTAGAAAGCCCCCCACACACGAAAAAGGGCGGCGGACCTGCATCCGCCGCCCTCTTAAGCTTCCGAGAAAGCGCTACCCGTTACCGACTAGCGGTACTCGTAGTGGCACTTCTTCTTGTTCTTGCCGATCTGGTGGCCGGCCACGCCGCCGACGCCGGCGCCGAGCAGCGTGCCTTCGGTCTTGTTGCCGTGACCGGCGATGGTGTTGCCCAGCAGGGCGCCGCCGAGGGCGCCGATGACGGCGCCGTTCTTGGCCTTGGACTTGTTGCAGACCAGGACGCGGGTGCCGCGACGCGACTGGGCGTCGGCGGCGGTGACGGCCACGGAGCTGACGGTGAAACCGACAACGGTGGCCAGAACGATGGCTTTCAGGCGGGCGCGCATGGCGGCTCTCCGGTAGTTTCTTGGTTAAGATCCCTCGGGACGTAAACGCCCAAGCTGACGGCCGGTTGCCAGAAAGTCGACCAGCCGACCGTCAAGCTTGACCGCCTACGGTTCGTTCGTGGCCAAAATCAGCCTTCGAGGCGATAGCGGCCGTCGGCGTCGGGGCAGACCCGGACATAGCGCGTCTCGACCCGCCCGTTGTAGTCGGTCGGGGCCGGGGCCAGGCGGCAGCGTTCGCTGGCCGAGGCGAAGCGGCCGTCGCTGTAGCGATAGGGCTCGGTCTGCTCATAGCTCCAGTAGTTGCCGCGCGTGTCGCACTTGGCCGAGGCGTTGCCGACCGCCGCGCCGACGCCGGCGCCGACCAGGGCCCCCAGCACCGTGCCTTCCGGACGGGCGTTGCGGGCCGCGACGTTCGAGCCGAGGGCCGCGCCGGCCAGGGCCCCGATCACCCCGCCGACCGTGGCGTTGCGCTTGGCGTCTTGGCGACAGTCGTTCGGGTAGTTGACGTTGGCGCTGGTGTCGACGCTGTAGGCGCCGGCATAGGGCGCGGCGAAGCGGGCGCCTTCGCCCGGATGCCGGCGGTCGTAGGCGCCGACGCCGCGACGGCGGTCATAGTCGTCGCGAGTCCGCAGATAGCGCTCGCGGTCGCGATCCCACTGATCGCGATTGGCGTCGTAGCCGCTGGCATGGCTGACGCCGCTGACGCGGAAGCGGTCGGCCTCGTCGGGGTGGCGGCGGTCATAGGCGCCTTCGCCGTTGCGGCGGTCGTAGTCGTAGCGGGCCCGCTCGTAGCTGGCCCGGCCGCGCTCGAACTCGGCCTGCTCGGCATAGTAGGCGGTGCTGTCGCGATACTGGGCCACGCGGTAACGGTCGGCATAGGTGGGATAGCGACGGTCATAGGCGCCGAGGCCGTACCGGCGGTCGTAGTCGTCGCGGGCGCGGATGTAGTTGGCGCGGTCACGCTCATAGGCCGCCTGGCGGTTCTGATACTCGCCGACCTGCTCATAGTAGTTGCCGCGCTGGGCGTCGTAGTTTCGCAGGCTGCGCTGATACGCTGAATCCTGGGCGAGGGCGGGCGCGATCGCGCCACACGCCATCGTGGTGGCCAATATCGCGGCCAAGGCCTTGGAAGTCATGGTGTCTCCGTTCCCTCTAGAACGGATCGACGGCCGACCCCCGATACCGGGTCGCCAATCCGGGTTCATGTCCCTGCGGAGTCAAAGCCCGCCGTGGACCGAAGTTCCCGAAACTTGACCGTTTCAACCTCTGGTGACGGTCATCATGTAATTTATGTCGACATCGCTGGAGCGGCTCCAGCGGCCGGTCAGCGGATTGTAGGCGACGCCGAACGGTCCGTGGACCTCGACCGGCTCGCCGCCCAGGAAGGCGCGCAGCTCTTCGGGCTTGAGGAACTGCTTCCAGTCGTGAGTGCCCGGCGGCACCCAGCGCAGCACGTATTCCGCCCCGATCTTGGCCAGGGCCAGAGCCTTCAGCGTGCGGTTCAGGGTGGCGACGATCATCAGCCCGCCGGGCTTTACGAGCCGCGAGCAGGTGCGCAGGAACTCGCCCGGATCGGCGACGTGCTCGATGACTTCCATGGTCAGCACCACGTCGAACGGCCCCGCGCCCTCGGCCAGCAGCTGTTCGGCGGTGGCGGGGCGATAGCCGATGGCCAGACCCTGCTCGGCCGCGTGGGCGGCGGCGGTCTTGATGTTGTTCTCCGAGGCGTCGATCGCGGTGACGTCGAAGCCCAGCCGGGCCATCGGCTCGGAGAGCAGCCCGCCGCCGCAGCCGATGTCCAGCAGCGACAGGCCCTCGAACGGGGCGCGGGCCGAACCGTCGCGGTCGAACCGCGCCAGGGCCTGCTCGCGGATGAAGGCCAGGCGGCAGGGATTGAACACGTGCAGCGGCGCGAACTTGCCCTTCGGGTCCCACCACTCGGCGGCGATGGCCGAGAACCGCGCCACGTCGGCGGGGTCGATGCTCCAGGAGGGCGTTGCTGCAGCGGCTTGAGTCATGAGCCTTCCTCTACCACGCGGAGTTTTTCGCGCCACGATCCGAGAAAAAAGACACCTCCGCGACATTGCCGTTGCGCGATCGCCCCGCTAGAAGGCGCGGGCTTGCGCGAGGGGGAGCGATCCGGCCGCGCGGGCGCAAGA